>NZ_JACKZU010000456.1:0-5892 GCF_014222165.1 Nostoc sp. 2RC | reverse complement strand
TCTAATTAATTAACATTATTATACTAATCGGCTGATTCTGTTAGTATTTTTGACTACAAAAAGCTAAATTTAACCAAAGCTTTAACTTGAGCTTAGTTTATTTCCCTCGTACTAACTTAACTTCAAACAGGATATTCTTATACTATTTACATCTAAAATAAGTATCTTTGATTGCAACTTAACAGCAAGTAGCTTGACTTAGATGAATAACGCAAAAGCCTAATCTAGATATTCAAATTACTTAGTTTCCATCCAATTTTGACCCGCACGCGCATCCACCACCAAGGGTACACTTAACTGTACTGCGTTCTCCATTACCGATTTAATTTGTGGTTGTAATTCTTCCCATTCATCAGGGGGGATTTCAAATACTAATTCATCGTGAACTTGTAATAATAAATGCGCCTGGTATTTTTGCAAAACTTCATGCAATCGTACCATCGCAATTTTAATAATATCAGCGTTGGAACCTTGAATTGGTGCATTGGCGGCGGAGCGTAATAAACCAGCATCATAAGCACCTAAACTTTTCAATTTACTTAGATCAATATCTTCTGGATTGCTACCTTTTAACTGGCGTAAAGTGTCACTAGTAAATTCAAAGTAACGACGACGACCAAGAATAGTTTCTACATAACCTTGAGCGATCGCTTCTTTTTTCATTCGCTCCAAATAAGCAAAAACTCTAGGATACCTTTCATTAAACCGCTTAATGAATTCGTTGGCAATGCTCTTATCTATCCCAGTGGAACGAGAAAACCTGAGAGAACCCATTCCATAAATTACACCGAAATTAATAGTTTTTGCTACTGCTCGTTCTTCTGATGTAATATTTTCTTTTTCAAATACTAATCGCCCCGTCACAGTGTGAACATCTTCATTTTGCTGATATGCTTCTACTAATATCGGTTCTTGACTTAAATGAGCCAAAATTCGCAATTCAATTTGTGAGTAATCGGCAGCCACCATTAACCAACCAGGTTCCGGCAAAAATGCCTTGCGAATTTGACGACTAAAAGCTGTACGAATCGGAATATTTTGCAAATTCGGATTAGAAGAAGATAACCTACCAGTTGATGTTGCTGCTTGATTAAAATCAGTATGTACCCGTTGAGTATCTGGACGCACCAATGCAGGTAAAGCATCTACATAAGTAGACTTTAATTTAGATAAAGTGCGGTACTCAGTTATCGTTTCCACAAATCCAGTTTGATCGATTTCTTGCAGTTTTTCTAGAGTTGCTGCATCTGTGGAATAACCAGTTTGAATTTTTCGGGAATATTTCGTACTTAATCCCAATTTTTCAAATAATATATTACTCAATTGTTTAGGAGAACCCAAGTTAAAGTTTTCTCCAGCAATTTCTATTGCCTTTTCTTTTAATTTGGCTAATTCTATTTCTAAATGCTGTGAAAGTTCTTGTAAATAAGCTGAATCAATGCGAACGCCTGTATATTCCATTTGTGCTAAAACTGCTTCTAGCGGCTGTTCCACTTCCACTAATAGCTTGGACAAAGCTGGAATTTTCTCTAATTCTGCACGCAGTTTCGCCACTAAACCAAAAGTAGAATAAACATCCATACCACAGTAATCTGCAACTGCGGGAATATCTATATCAGCGATGGTTTTACCTTTGGGAACTAAATCTAAATAACTTTTCGCAGTTAATCCTAAATATCGTTGTGCCAAATCCATCAAATTATGACTCGAATCTGGATTTAGCAGGTAACTTGCCAGCATCGGATCGAATACCACTCCCGCCAAGTTAATTCCTTGACACCTTAGAATTAAGCGGTCAAATTTAGCATTCTGTAAAGTTTTAGGATAATCAGCACTTTCAAGAATTGGACGTAGTGCTTCTAACACCACATCTTTATTTAAATTTTCCCCAGTTGTATGACCAAGAGGAATATATGCCACTTCATCTAACTTTGTTCCCCAGCAACAACCAATTCCTACTAATTCTGCATCTCTTGGTTCTAAATCAGTAGTTTCAGTGTCCCAAGCAATCGGTGTTTCTGGATTAGTGAATTTTTGTACAATTTCCAATAATTCAGTCAATTTTGCTTCGGTATTAATAATGCGTGGTTGAATTGCTGAGGTTGGTTGTTGTTGTGCAGCTTCTGTTTCTGCAAAACTAAAAAATGAAAGGTCTGGGTCTTCAAATTCTGGTTGCGTTGTTGCTTTTTCTGTTTTCGGCGCTTCTTTAATTTGACCGCCAAAACGTTGCTGTAAGTCGTTGATTTTACCTAAAAACGATTTAAATTCTAATTTTTCTAAAATTGGTGATAAAACGTTTGTATCAAAGCCTTTTAATTTGCAATCCTCTAAATTAAATTCTAGAGGAACATCCACAACAATTTTTGCTAAATATTGGGACTTATAAGCGTCTTCTTTCCCCACTGCCAATTTCTTTTGATTTGCCCCTGGAATTTCTTCTAAAGCAGCATAAACATTTTCCAGGGAACCATAGGCACTTAGCAACTGTACAGCTGTCTTTTCTCCAATTCCCTTAACCCCAGGAATATTATCTGATTTGTCACCACAAAGTGCTTTGAAATCAACAATTTGTGAAGGTAATACCCCTAGTTTTTGTTGAACTTGTTCTGCTTCAAATTCTGTGATGCTATTTGTAGAACGCTTTAAGGCATCTGGACTAAAGTTTAAAACAGTGATTTGCTTTTCGGCATCTATCAATTGAAATAAATCGCGATCGCCAGTCAGAATTTTCACCTTATACCCAGCAGCCGTTACTTGTTGCGCCAAGGTTCCTAAAACATCATCCGCCTCGTAACCAGGAGCAGTGTAAATTGGTAAATTCAAGCCATCGAGTAACTCGTGGAGATTTTCTAAGTCGGGAATAAAATCTTCTGGTGTTTCTTTGCGATCGGCTTTATACGTATCAGCTGTTTCATGGCGGAAGGTGGGTAAACCCAAATCAAAGGCCACAGCCATTGCTTGGGGCTGTTGCGTTCCCATGACTTCCAATAAACACTTGAGAAAACCAAAACATACACTGGTGGGAATCCCCGTTTTTGTACGTAGTCCTCCATCTCGTCCTTTGGCAAAAGCAAAGTATGAACGATAAGCCAGCGAGTGTCCATCTACGAGGATGAACGTCGGACGTGTTGGGGTTGCAGTAGCAGTAGTTTCAGACATAGCCCTATTTTAGCCACAAGCTTTGTTATTTACATACTGCATCAGTTGGTTTATTGAAATTCCTCATGGGTCAGGACGATTTCTTAACAAAACTTCATATATTAATGAAAAATCTATATTTATTAAGGTAAATTGAACATAAAAAATTCACATAAATTTACGTGTATTTATCAAGCCTAGAAGCAAAAGTTACGAGTTAGAAATAATTTGGTAATCCCATAATGATTCGTTTCAGAAAAGCATCTTCCATCATGACAACAAAACTATTGAATACTCTAGGCGCTGCCGCAACCTTAGCAGGAATTATTGCAACTTCTGGAGTAGCAAATGCAGCTTCTCTGTCTTACACTAGTTCCAGTAATTATGAGTTTACAGATATTATTGATGAAACTTTGAGCGTGCAAAAATTTGATTCTTCTTTAGGCACACTTAAAGGTGTAACAATCCAATTTACTGGCGACATACTTGGAAATGCAGGTTTTGAAAATAGGAGTCCAACCCCAACTCAAACAACAGTCAATCTCAGCAGTCAATTCAGTTTACAACTAAATAATCAGTCTTTGTTAACATTCAATCCAGAATATAGTTCCAGTTACCAAGTTGCCAAATATGATGGCATAACTGATTATAGTGGTACTTCTGGAAAGACCCTCTCTAACTTAACTGCAACAGAATCTGCTACTCAATCTTTTACCAATACCTCATTTTTGCAGTCTTTCATTGGTAATGGCGACATAGACTTCTTGTTTTCAGCTATAGCCAACTCGCTAGTTACAGGATCGGGCAACATGAGATCCTATATTGATACTTATGCTAAAGCAAGTATCAAAGTAACTTATGACTATGAAGAAGTTAAGTCTGTACCTGAAGCATCAACTACTTTTGGAATTGGTGTAGTTGCTGGGCTTTGTCTGTTGTCACAACGCAAAAAAATTTTGGTTAAAGTCTTAAATTCATAGACTTTAGTTAAAGAGGTAGATTCTTTATATCCTACCTATAAGTCAAGTTATCTAACTTAAATGTAAATCCCCGGTTCTTTCGAGAATCGGGTTTTTTTATTGGCGTTATCTCAAACTTTTCCCACAATCTAAAATCCAAAATGGTATAACCTCTAACTGTAACTTGAAATCTGAGGAATGTATGTATAACGTATCTACCAAAGATATTAAACTACTGGTTGTAGATATAGATGGCACGATCGCTGGACACTCTAACACCATCAGCGAACCTGTAAAGCAAGCGCTGATTGCGGCACAAGCAAGAGGCATTCAAGTGGCGATCGCTACAGGTCGTATGTATCGTTCAGCCTTGCGCTTTCACCAAGAAATCGGCTCTACTTTGCCATTAATGGCTTATCAAGGAGCTTGGATTCAAGACCCCACTACCCAAAAAATTCATCGCCATTTAGTGCTTTCCAAAGAACTCGCCCACCAATTACTCGATTATTTTGAACAGCCTCAATTGCGGCGGCTTTTATCGATCCACTTCTACATCAATGACCAACTATATGTCCGGGAAATAACCAAAGAAACTGAAATTTACGCACAACGTTCTAGTATTGTCCCGATTCCTGTGGGTGATTTGCGGCAAGTTTTAACGAATGAACCAACAAAAATTCTGGCTTTGTGCGATGACACAAATTTCATCAGCGAGGTATTGGGAAATTTGCGTCGCCAATATACACCCGCTGAACTTTATCTCACCACATCTGTTGCCACCTTCTTAGAAGCCACTAACCCCTATGTCAATAAGGGAACTGCTGTGCGTTATCTGGCCGAAGAATTGCTGGGATTAAAAATAGCCAACGTCATGGCTATTGGCGATAACTTCAACGATTTGGAAATGCTAGAGTATGCAGGTATTGGTATAGCTATGGGAAACGCCCCAGAAGGAGTGCAGGCGATCGCTCAGTGGGTAGCCCCTAGTATAGATAGTGACGGAGTAGCAGTGGCAATTGAAAAGTTTTTGCTCCAGTGAGCAAATTTTAGAATTTAAATTTTGGATTTTGCATTGAAAATCCGACCCATACCAATCAGAAAGGACACCGACGACTGGCCGTGTTTCGTCTCGGTGCCCCTGCTGGTTCGCTCCTCACACAAGAGCTAATGTAGCCGAGGTAATGCATTGAGTCAATAGCTACGATTAAAGTTTTTATAAGTCCAATGGCGCACAAGTTTTCAGCTTTTCCTCTAGGATAAATTTTAAGACTGACTGAGTAGCCATCAGCAACCCCAACCTAGCTTGGGCTAACTCTGGTGACATAATTTTTACTTCACCCCAAATGCGGCAATTACGCCAGAAGTCTTCAAAAGCTTGGCTCAAATTAAATGCTGCCTTTTCCCATTTCACAGAACCCCCAATATCTGGACACTCTATGTTGTCCACCACCCCCACTAACTCACCAATGAGACGATACTCATCTGGTTGATTGAACTGCAATCTTCCATCGCCGTTGAGCCAAGGTACGGGGTTGGGGGAGATAAGATTCCCAAAACTGTAACTATCCTTTGCTTGGGGTTCTCGAAGTTGAATCAATCCCTCTCGGTGACCCAGCAGCACTAGCGAACAGCAACGCGCATGGGCATGTTGAATGGGAAATAAGAAATTGGGCATTGGGCATTGGGGAGCCACTGCGGTCTTGGGGTCTCCCCAAGTGGAGCAAGTGGCGTCATTGGGCATGGGGCATTGGTTATGACTTCTTCTGCCTTGTCCCCTTGTCCCCTTGTCCCCTTG
>NZ_JACKZU010000455.1:0-5901 GCF_014222165.1 Nostoc sp. 2RC | reverse complement strand
TTGCCCACATTAGTCAGCCTTTGTTCTAGAAGTAGTCCGCTAAATGTCGGCGATCGCAATTTCGACAAGCCCACAATGGCGAAGTTTTGCCAAAATGCCAGCCCCCGCACAAACCCAGGACAAAAGGCGATGGACACAAATTGACTACCATCCAAGTAGCCAAAGTCCCCTGTCCCCGCATTCAACACCCACAGCTTGCCTTGATACCAGCGCGGCGAGTGGGGCATGGATAAACCAGTGGCGATGATGTCATTGCTTTGAACATCAATTACTACACCTCCACCTACTTTGTGATTGCGCCAGCCTGCGGCAGTGTCGGTGGTGCTACAGGCGGTGACGTATCTTGGTTTGCCGTCGCGTAACGCTAACCCATTGAGGTGACAACGGTCTTCGGCGGCTAACTTAGAAATAAAGCTTGGTTGCCACAGGGGGATAAAACTATAGTCGTTGCTGATGGTGGCGAGACAACTAAAATCAGTATTGACAAATACGATATTTTCTGCATCATCTAGTACGACATCGTGGACATTTAAATCGCCCGTGGTATATGCTGTGCGAGGGATGTAAAGGCGATCTCTAGCGACAAGCCGCTTCGCGTCTACGGTTTGCTGATGTTTTTCCTCAGTTGCGAGTGAATTTTCAAAGCGCCAAATTTGATAACGCGTGCTAACATATATACTGTTGTTGACTGCATACATGCCCATCGGTTTATCAAACAAGCGCTCGTGAGCCGCTATCCTACCTTGCTGATTACAACCGATAAAAAACAGCCGATTACTTTGATAAGTAGTAAAAGCGAGGCTAATACCCTGAGTTTGCAGCCAGCTCGCTAGCTGTGGCGAACAATTGATTTCTAGTTTGGGAATGTTGGACGAAGAAATGCCGTCACTCAGAGGCAGACTATTTTCCATACAATGTTTAATTCAGTACTAAATCAATGCTCAAAGATAAAGCGATCGCAAAGGGTTGCTGTTTGTAGCAATTGCACTTATTGTTATCCTCACATCGCCTTCACTCGATCGCACTTTGGGGAAACTGCAAAATGCGATCGCTTTTCACCTAAATAATTGCCAAATTAGTCAACTTCCCGCTAAACCCAGTAATCTCAATAATTGCATCGCTGTTTTCTTGGAAACCGACAGTGTTATTATTGAGTGCCAAGAAAGTGCGGCTACCAAAGCTAAAGCTAGCAGCGCCGTTTGCAGCAAAGTTGCTATTAGTCAACAATGCCCCCAAACCACCAGCAGAAAGACTAGTCACCGCCCCCAATTCCCTGAGATTAGCCGCGCTGACAGAATTGGGGCCGTCAATACGGTCAGTGCCAATTTGCAAGTTGGTAATCCGGTCAAAATTACTGAGTGGCGAATCAGTCAAAGCAAAGCGGAAAGTATCAGTGCCTGAACCACCAACCAAGATATCAGCACCCGCACCGCCAACCAGCAAGTCATCATCATTGCCACCGATGAGGATATCATTGCCTAGACCGCCATTGAGGGTATCATTGCCATTGCCACCATCAAGCAAGTCAGGGCCATTATTCCCTGTGAGGGTGTCTTTGCCATTACCACCGAGTTGACTAGAACCAATGAGTAGGTTGACAGTACCAATAGTTGTACCGCCATTATTATTACTCAAAGTGTATTGGAAACTACCCGTACCACTGTTGGTGGGTAAAAAGACGATGAAATCATCAGCAAAATTACCAGGGGTGAAATTATTGAATAAAACTGCGCCACCACCGACAACGTTGCTGATGCCAGTAATCTTCAAGCTATTGCCAGTATCAGCATCACTATCATTGGCAAGTAAAGTACTGACAGCAATGGTGGTGGGGATGTATTGGGTAGCCAATAAGGAGTCTGTGCCGGCAACTGGGTTATTGTTGACACCGTTGATAGTTACAGTGATATTTTGACTGGCAGTACCGTCAATAGATTGCACGGTGAAGGTTTCAGTTTTAGTTGCACCAGCACCCAGAGATTGCACCGCACTGTTAGCAACAGTGTAATTCCAACTTCCAGTGTCAGTGATGGTAAGGCTACCCAAGTTGCCACTAGTGGAGGTGACGCTGGTGTTAAATTTGTTTTGTCCGGCATCAACATCAGCAACAGTTAATGTGCCTGTGGCTGTGAGGTTTGGTGTGCTAGCATCTTTGGTGACTGTGCCTGTGGCTGTACCTGTGATGGTAGCCGCATCATTCACCCCAGTAATGGTGACGACGATATTTTGGCTAGCAGTACCGTCAAAAGATTGTACGGTGAAGGTTTCAGTTTTGGTTGTACCTGCACCCAGAGATTGCACTGCACTGTTAGCAACAGTGTAATTCCAACTTCCAGTGTCGGTGATGCTGAGGCTACCCAAGTTGCCATTAGCGGAGGTGACAGTAGTTTTAAACTTGTTTTGTCCGGCATCAACATCAGCAACAGTTAATACACCAGTGGCTGTGAGGTTTGGTGTGCTGGTATCTTCAGTGACTGCGCCTGTGGCTGTACCTGTGATGGTAGCCGCATCATTCACCCCAGTAATGGTGATGGTGATATCTTGGCTTGCTGTACCATTAGCAGATTGCACAGTGAAGGTTTCAGTTTTAGTTGCCCCAGCACCGAGAGATTGCACTGCACTGTTAGCAACGGTGTAATTCCAAGTACCAGTGTCGGTGATGCTGAGGCTACCCAAGTTGCCACTAGTGGAGGTGACGCTGGTGTTAAATTTATTCTCTCCAGTATCCACATCAGCGACAGTTAATACACCCGTGGCTGTGAGGTTGGGTGTGCTAGCATCTTCCGTCACTGAGCCTGTGGCTGTACCTGTGATGGTAGCCGCATCATTCACCCCAGTAATGGTGACGACGATATTAAGGCTAGCAGTACCATCAACAGATTGCACGGTGAAGGTTTCAGTTTTAGTTACCCCTGCACCGAGAGATTGCACTGCACTGTTAGCAACGGTGTAATTCCAAGTACCAGTGTCGGTGATGCTGAGACTACCCAAGTTGCCACTAGCGGAGGTGACACTGGTGTTAAATTTGTTTTCTCCAGTATCCACATCAGCAATAGTTAATGTGCCTGTGGCTGTGAGGTTGGGTGTGCTAGCATCTTCGGTTACTGAGCCTGTGGCTGTACCTGAGATGGTAGCCGCATCATTCACCCCAGTAATGGTAACAGTGATATTAAGGCTAGCAGTACCATCAACAGATTGCACGGTGAAGGTTTCAGTTTTAGTTGCACTAGCACCCAAAGATTGCACTGCACTGTTAGCAACGGTGTAATTCCAACTTCCAGTGTCGGTGATGCTGAGACTGCCTAAGTTGCCACTAGCGGAGGTGACGCTGGTGTTAAATTTGTTTTGTCCGGCATCAACATCAGCAACAGTTAATGCGCCTGTGGCAGTTAAATTGGGGTTGCTTGTATCTTCGGTGACTGTGCCTGTGGCTGTACCTGTGATGGTAGCTGCATCATTCACCCCGGTAATGGTGATGGTGGCAGTGGCGCTGGCAGTGCCACCGTTGCCATCGCTGATGGTATAGGTGAAGGATGTGGTGGCATTGGCTCCTTGAGCTAAAAAATCGTAGCCATCTGTCAGGGCAGCAGTGCCATTGCTGGGGTCAAAGGTGAAAGTGCCATTGGCATTCACCCTGAGTTTACCATTGCCCAAGTTAATTTGAGTACCAACATTAGCAGCATTGCCGTTGACCTGAGTGACTGTCAGGGTATTGTTATCGGGGTCGCTGTCGGGGGTGGTGGGATTAGCAGCAAGGACATTGCCGTTGAGGATGGTGTTTTCGTTGGTGCTAAATGCATCATTGACGGCAGTGGGGGCAATGTTGGGGACGTTCTCGAAGAACACCGTATTGCCGCCATTATTGCCCACAAAAGCATCGAGGTCGCCATCGCCATCGATATCGGCAAAGGTGGGTGTGGCAAAATATCCCACATTACTAAGACGGAAGGGGTTGGTGACGGGAGCGGCAAACAAGGGATTGATGGCACTGCCACTGTTGCGGTAGAACAATGTATCGCCCTGACTATTACCCACAAAAGCATCCAGGTCGCCATCGCCATCAATATCGGCAAAGGTGGGTGTGGCAGCAGTTCCCACATCAGTCAGACCGAAGGGGTTGGTGGTGGAGGCGGCAAACAAGGGATTGATGGCACTGCCACTGTTGCGGTAGAACAATGTATTGCCCTGACTATTGCCCACAAAAGCATCCAGGTCGCCATCGCCATCGATATCGGCAAAGGTGGGCACAGTAGATAATCCCACATTAGTCAGACCGAAGGGGTTGGTGCTGCGGGCAGCAAACTGGGGATTGATGGCACTGCCAGTGTTGCGGTAGAAGAATGTATTGCCGTCATAATTGCCCACAAAAGCATCCAGGTCGCCATCGCCATCGATATCAGCAAAGGTGGGCACAACAGATAACCCCACATTAGTCAGACCGAAGGGGTTGGTGACGGGAGCGGCAAACAGGGGATTAGTGGCACTGCCAGTGTTGCGGTAGAACAATGTATTGCCGTAAGCCTCGCCCACAAAAGCATCCAGGTCGCCATCGCCGTCGATATCGGCAAAGGTGGGCTTGGCAAAAAACCCCACATTACTAAGACCGAAGGGGTTGGTGCTGGGGGGACGGAAGTTTATAGCCGGGGGATTGTCAGGCTGGTTTTGGTAGAACACCGTATTGCCGTAAGCCTCGCCCACAAAAGCATCCAGGTCGCCATCGCCATCGATATCAGCAAAGGTGGGCTTGGTAAAAAACCCCACATTACTAAGACCGAAGCGGTTGGTGCCCTGGAAGGCAAACAGGGGATTGGTGGCACTGCCAGTGTTGCGGTAGAACAATGTATTACCGCCATTATTGCCCACAAAAGCATCGAAGTCGCCATCGTTATCGATATCGGCAAAGGTGGGTGTGGCAACAGTCCCCACATCAGTCAGACCGAAGGGATTAGTGCCCTGGAAGGCCAACAGGGGATTGGTGGCACTGCCATTGTTGCGGTAGAACAATGTATTGCCGAAACGCTCGCCCACAAAAGCATCGAGGTCGCCATCGCCATCGATATCGGCAAAGGTGGGTGTGGCATATAACCCCACATCAGTCAGACCGAAGGGGTTGGTGACGGGAGCGGCAAACTGGGGATTGCTGGCACTGCCAGTGTTGCGGTAGAACAATGTATTACCGTAACGCTCGCCCACAAAAGCATCCAAGTCGCCATCGCCATCGATATCGGCAAAGGTGGGCTGGACAAAACTCCCCACATCAATCAGACCGAAGGGGTTGGTGACGGGGGCAGCAAACAGCGGATTGGTGGCACTGCCAGTGTTGCGGTAGAACAATGTATTGCCGAGAACCTCGCCCACAAAAGCATCCAGGTCGCCATCGCCATCGATATCAGCAAAGGTGGGTGTGGCAACATCCCCCTCATCAGTCAGACCGAAGGGGTTGATGCTGGGGGGACTGAAGTTGATAACCAGGGTAGCACCAGGCTGGTTTTGGTAGAACACCGTATTGCCGTAATTATTGCCCACTACTGCATCGAGGTCGCCATCGCCATCAATATCCGCAAAGGTGGGTGCGGCAACCAACACCTCATTACTAAAACCGAAGGGGTTGGTGACGGGAGCGGCAAACTGGGGATTGCTGGCACTGCCAGTGTTGCGGTAGAACAATGTATCGCCGTCAAAATTGCCCACAAAAACATCGAGGTCGCCATCGCTATCGATATCGGCAAAGGTGGGCTTGGCCAAAGACCCCACATCAGTCAGACCGAAGGGGTTGGTGACGGGAGCGGTAAACTGGGGATTGGTGGCACTGCCAGTGTTGCGGTAGAACAATGTATTGCCGAAACGCTCGCCCACAAAAGCATCGAGGTCGCCATCGCCATCGATATCGGCAAAGGTGGG
>NZ_JACKZU010000454.1:0-5919 GCF_014222165.1 Nostoc sp. 2RC | reverse complement strand
AGATTAGAGATTTTTTTAGTTTATAAAGTAATTTTATACTTAAATTAATATATATTAATTTAAGTATATTTAATATAATAACTAATAAAAAAGGGTATGATTTATAAATTAAGTAATACTCAGAAAATTAGGGCAATTTTCAGATTAGTGAAAATATCTGTGAAAAATCAAAAAGATAACAACTCTAATTTCTTAATTCATCCATACACAAAAAATGCAAAAAAGAGGAAAATTAATGTTTTCAATCACTTTTGTCTCTAATTTACAAAGAGAATTTTGAGTATACAGAACTAAAAATTACTACAAAAGTAAGTGTGAAAATTCCTTTGGTATCGGTCTAATTTCAGAGGTTAAAATTTTCCAGTTTTGATTTTAGAGAAAGTACAATAATGTTTGAAACTTTATGGCAATAAATTCGCTCGTTGATATTGTTAACCGTAAGCTAGTGGAAATTGAAGAAGACCCTCTCCATTCTACAGAAATTATAGTTTTACAGGGTGTGTATGATAACAAAACCTATGAAGAAATAGCTCAACAGGAAAGATATAGCTGTGGTTATATTACCAATGTCGTTGCTCCACGCTTGTACCGCAAACTTTCTTTGATTTTTGACAGACGGGTTAATAAAAAAAATTGTCGAATCCTGCTGGAATCTTACATAACAGAACAAACTACAGCCACAAAAAAGTCAATTAAACTAGATTCTCCAGAATTGAATTTGAATATACAGGATGATGCACTGCCTTGTTATCCCAGTGGTTCAATTTCTCTGAAATCTTCCTTTTATATTGAACATCCTAATATTCAGAAATCGGTTTATGCAGAGATTACCAAACTAGGAGCATTAATACGCATTAAAGCTCCAAGAGAAATGGGTAAAACTTCATTGACACTGAGAATTTTAGATTATGTAGAACGTATAGGATATCGGACGGTTAGCTTGAGCCTTGAGCAAGTGGATCGGACAATTCTCAGTGATGCTAATTTATTTTTGCGGTGGCTATGTGCTAATATTACTCAACAGCTTCAAATGGAACAAAAATTAGATGAATATTGGAATAAAGATTTTGGTAGTAAATTGAGTTCTACTTTTTATTTGCGAAATTATGTACTAAATCAAATTAACACTTCCTTAGTTTTAGCATTAGATGAAGTCAACTATATTTTTGAGCATCCCGAAGTAGCAAAAGATTTTTTTCCCCTGTTGCGTTCGTGGTTTGAAGAAGCTAAAAGATGTAAAATTTGGCAGAAGCTACGCTTAATTGTGGTGCATTCAACAGAAATTTATGTTCCTTTGCAACTCCAGCAGTCTCCTTTCAATATTGGATTACCAATTCAGTTACCAGAATTTGATTTAGACCAGGTGCGGGAATTAGCTCAACGTTATAGTTTGAAGTGGTCTGACGAAGAAGCAAAGCAATTAATGGCAATAGTTGGGGGACATCCAGCATTAATACACATTGCACTTTATTATCTTAGTTGTCAGAAAATAACTTTAGTACAACTACTAGAAACTGCTCCTACATCCAGTGGAATTTATGCTCACCATTTGCAGCGCCATTTAACAGTCTTGCAAGAACAACCAGAATTAGCGATCGCTCTTTATCATACGATTAATTCTAGCGAACCTGTACCTTTAGAGCCAATTATTGCTTACAAGTTAAACAGTATGGGATTGATTAAATTAGATAACAATAAAGCAATACCTAGTTCTCAATTATATCGACAATACTTTCAATCTCTCTCTGTTGATGACAAAAGACAGGTAGTATTTATTAATCAGTAATTAAACTAATTTGAATTTAATTTTTGAAACAAATAATAATTAATTTTATTCATTCATCATAAAAATCCAAAAAAGTTAGAGCGCCGACTAGGGGCGTTCTAATTTTGCAAGATAGATTTTGGATTAATGAGTTGCTCTCAAACAGAATATTTTTATTCCCCACTCCCAGGCCAATTTATACCAATTTTGGATTAAAAGCCTTTGCTAGAAAGCTGTTCTCAAAATTTCAAACAATACTTCCTATACCAATTTTGTATTAGTATCTTTGATTGCAACTGAGCATGAACCCATGCCTATTAGTACATTTACCCTCTTTTCCACTATTATAAAAGTCATTTTTGGCGTTCTCTTTTTTATGCCTCTTTTGCTTCGTGAGTGAAATAAAAAAAGATTGATTGATGTCATATTTTTCTCTCGATAAAAAATTTTATATTGCATCAACACAAAAATTCATATTAAAAGCGATGCATTTTATACAATGTTGAGCTTATAATTCAGAATTGTTTAATGCAAAGTCTGAAATTTCAAATTCATCAGTTTTTCTATCCTTAATGGATATCAAATTATTGATGTCGTGTTACCTATTGCCTATTGCCTCTTGCCTGCCTATACAGTTCAGTCCATTAATCAAATCGGACTATTATATTGTAAAAACAGTTCTAGATCTGAAAGCACAATTATTTCAAAAAATAGTGCAAAAAATTGTTTGGGATAAACCTCACAATTTTTAAAGTTTGGCTTGAAAATTTACCAACTTCGTTAATACTAAATCAGAGGACATATTATCATTATGGAAACAAGCTTGACAGCTACAGATCTACTCAAACCAGGACAGTGGTATGATGATGAAACATATTACCAGATTCTCTTGGTTGCTCCTCGTCAAAAAATAACTGAAGGTAAATACATAGAAGCAACAATAGTAACTAAAAAAAGAGGAGAATTTAAAAAATATTTCCTTGACAAAAAAACGCAACAAAATTTAAGAGATTATAGCCCAATAAATGACGATATTAATCATCAAAGTATAGCTTGCTATCTACCTTCTCTTGGAGTAGTTTTTCCGAAAGTATTTATAGATGCTCTATTTATAGAGAAGTCTTCACAAAATCACTCAATTGAAATCAATAATTTTTACGAACCAATCCGAACTCTATTGCATACCCGCAAAATATCCCAACTAATTGCTAAGACATGGCATTGTTACATAAAAGCGAAAACAAGTGACCTGTGGTATGAATTTGTTCATGGAAAATGGAATGACATTGATTCTGATATTTTAGATGGTTTAATAGCCAGAGAAATTTTCTTTTTTGCTCAAAAATCTTCTCCTGATAATTTTGTACCAAATAACCTTGATACCTACTATCCATTAAATAATAAATCTAATCAAAAAACAAGATTTTTGATTTTACCCAGTAGTAAAGCATGGCAAGGAATTACCTTGAGTCTGTTGATGGCAGGTCAAGCATATTATGAAATAGAACAAGATGGAGAAACATACTATCATCAAATTTGTCAACCTATTTTGAGTACGGGTGAAATAGTTCACAAGTATGGTATTGAGGTAACTTTTAATAAATTTGAAGGTGATATAAAAGAGCTAAAAGTAGACCCAGGAAACTCTTCTATTGCTTATCAAGCTACTATTCCTTATCCTCCCATACCTTCTGAGATTAATCTATCTCTTGAAAATATTACAAAATGGTCTCAGGCTAAAGATGAAGATGGAGACTTTCCCTTTTATCAAAAAAACGAGGACGATCAAAGTTATTTAATAGGTGTGGAATATTTTTCACCTCCCTATCCTTACATACCGCTAAGTTGCACTTGAGTAAAAAGTAACCAAATTCACAACACTAACAATAGTCCTTTGAATTATCAATGAAGCAATACCAATGACACAACAAACAAGACCATTACGTATCTGGCAACAAGGTAAACAACTTTCTCAAATTATTGCCTATATATGGCGATGGGCAGATGATGAATTAGAACCAGATAAAAAGAAAATTGCACAAAAATTAAAGACGTATTTTATGAGAGATGACTCTGAACTGGGAGTCGAAAAAGTTTTAAAAAGGATTGGAAATAGATATGATAACAAATGTGACGCAAATTTAAAGAAATTGTTCAGGGCTAATCCCAGAGAATGGCTTAGTCAAGGTAAACCACCCTTTGATGAAACAGCAGAGTTACTGGTGGCAGTCTTTGGTGAAGAGAGGATTAACAATACAAACAAATATCTTTCTCCTATGTTTGATATTGTTGAACTTGGAGATGATGAAACTATAATCAGTCCTTATTATGAATTTCATATCGATCCAAGTTCCTTCATTGGTAAGCTTTGCGATCCAGATCTAGAAACCCCTTTTGCTTTTAGGTATTACGTTTCTTTTCCTCCTCGCCCACAATTGGGAGAAGCAACGGTTACTAAAGAGGAGTTAGAAGATTGGATACAAGATGATAAGAATGAACATCCTTATCCTTCCGTACCATTTATTCCAGTAACTACAACTTAACATACATCTAGTAGAGACGTAGCTACGTCTCTACAAAGGTTATAGATAACGCATATTTGATTTGCAAAAATTGGCAATTAATTTTCTGTCACTGTGACTGATTAAATACTTAACCCATGCTCATAACAATGGCTGGGTTTTTATTATAATTTACAGCAAGCATAAAATATTTCTTTCCCAGTTACTCAGTTAACTAGCTAACATTATTTTCAAAACAGGTCTAATAATGATTATCAAAGATACTCAAAGACTTTTACCAAAACAAATACAAACTGATTATGAAATGCCAGATATGGTACTTGAGATACCAGCTCATGGTATTTCGTTACATCCAAAAAGTATAGAAAAACTTCTAGCAACAGCTAAATCTATAAAAAGACCAGTTGCTTTTAGACCTACCTTATCAATTTTAGCAGAATTAGGTTTACCTCCATATCCCACTCTCGCTTATTTATATCGCCATGAGTTAAGCAATAGCTTGCAGCAACCACTGTGGGGACTAGAAACTCAAACTCAAGCTAATTTTTCAGGACTAATACCATTTACCTATATTTCCCAAATTGATATTGATGAGCAAATACATTATTTTGCCGATTATTATGGAATAGCTATCAAACCATTATATATTAGAGCAATTATTGGAAATAGCTGTAATCTCAAATGTGTAATGTGTCCCTATCACAGTCCTTTGCTCAAGCCAACACATACAACAAACTTCTTCAAAGACAAAAAGATGATGTCTTGGAAGATGATGGAAAAGTTAGCAAAAGAATGTGGAAAAGCCGGAGTTGCAATTAGTGTTGGTAGTGTTGAAGAACCAATCCTTCATCCCAATATTGTTGATTTTATTCAACTTTCTAGGGAATCTGGAGTTCCCAAATTTCATCTAACTACTAATGGTCAATTACTAAATGAAAATAAAGCTCAAGCTTTATTAGAAGCAGGATTAACTAGCCTTGATGTTAGTATTGATGCTGCTGAACCAGAGACATACTTGAAAATTAGAGGAGGTAATCTCAACACAGTTGAATCAAATGTTTTAAACTTTATGAAATTGCGCGATCGCTTGGATATTTCTTGTGAAGTTAGGACATCTTTTGTTCGCAATTCAAATGTTACACCCGAAGAAGAACAAAAATTTAAAGAACGTTGGTTAGCTAAAGCTGATGGTGTATTAATCCTCAATTTAGCTCAATATCAAGAGACAAATATGCGTTTAAAAACCACTAATAATACAATCGACAATTCACTCCAGTATTATATTAATAAAGCTCAAGGACGTTGGCCTTGTCTATTTCCGTTTACAGAAATGGCAGTTTTACCAGATGGTAGAATCTATTACTGCATTGAAACTTTATTTAGGCTTGGTTTTGATGGTAGCATCGAAAGCCTGGGAAATTATAATGAACAAAATTTGCAAGAAATTTGGTCTGGAAATCTATTTCAAAAGCTTAGAAGTGATTTAATCCTTAACCAGTTATCTAATCGTTCAGCTTGTCAAAATTGTGATATGTGGAAATCACAGTTTTGTTTCAGGTCTTCTACTAATAAACTCCAAACTACAACAACAACAGTAACCGAAATCTATCAAAAAATTAATTATAATAACAT
>NZ_JACKZU010000453.1:0-5976 GCF_014222165.1 Nostoc sp. 2RC | reverse complement strand
ATCTGACTCGCCCAATTTTGCAAAACTTCAATATACCTCATTTCTATTTTTCCTCTGCCTAGAGTGACAAAAGAGGGATAATGTCTGCATTGGTATTGATGCAAAACAGTCCGTGATTCTCCAATGGTGCTGCAATGCTCCCGCCCAATGATTCTCCCGGTTGACTCTTGAACTTCTCAATTACGTCCTTGTTAACGTTTTTTCTGGGACTGACATAGAAGAACAAAAAGCCATCGTCGAGATGCTGTTTGAGAAATTCTACAATGGTTGTGGTTTTACCAATGCCAGGATTGCCAGTTAAGAAAAGATAAGGATTGTCATTAGTCAGGGCAGTTTTAATTAGTGCGGTGTGAGCCGAACGTAGGTCTAGACTACCACTCAGTCCGAGTTGAGCCATTAATTGAGGTGGCACTTCCCCGCTTGAGTTAAAAAACCCTGTTACTCGCTCCTGGTGAGTAACCAAAGTAGTTGTATCAGGTGGTACTGCTAAAAGAGAGTTTATAAATGTCTTGCCATTAACAAAACTCTCAGCTGCTTTCCTTTTGACGATTCTGAGAACTTGTTGACGAGCTTCGACGATCGCTTGACCACTTTGTTGCTGCTTATAAATGCGGTGGCAGGTATTTAAGATATCTAAATTTTCTCGATTTACTGACATCGCACTCACACCTCGGTCAGTGTAACCCATAATGCTAAACATCACGGGATCAGCTTCTTGGAGAAGAGAGTGCTGTCGTAAAAACTCATAGAAGCTATGAGCATAACTGGCTGCTTGGATTAATTTGACACTCTCTTTGTCCTTGCGCTTGAAAGCTGTGAAATAACGAGCAATCCCTTCAGAAAAGGTTAATCCAAGTTTTGTGGTGTCTGTTCCCGTATCGATACTAAGTCCAGAGAAAACACTTTTTGAGCGTAAATAACTAATTTCACTGAGCAGTAATTGCCGTATAACTTCTACATTATCTAAATCTTTAATATCTTCAGCTGACTTAATCGAGAACACTGATAAATCCACTGAGAGAATACGAAACTGTTTGCCGTTGTGCAGCAGCATTAAAGTATCAGCCCTAAGAAACTCTCCTTGCTGCTTATAGCGACCGATATCAACCTTGATATTTCCTAATTGTGACAAGATATCTCTAAAGACTTGTTCCTCACCCTTAACAAGAGTACCAAGGCTGTTGTCATCACAAAAGTTACACTGGTAGTATAAAATTTCCAGCTTTCGCTGTTTCCAACCTGTTGATTCCAGGTACTCCCTAAAGAAATTTAAGCCGGATAAAAACCCCTTTTGGAGAAAAAATATACTCCACTTAGCAATGATTTTACTATCACTATCATTAATTACGTTAGCGCGGTCAACTATACGTCGATGCAGTTGTGGAAACCGCAATGCTTGTAAGTCACATTGATATAAATCTCCGAATCGGTGATTCAATTGGTTTTGCTGAATATAAGCAAGGATGCCAACATTGAAGCCGATTTCAAATAATCTTCCTAAATCTTCCGCAATCATTTCCGCTCCTCTCCTTCTACATTCAAGGCACGTCTAACTTCAGTTAAAAACGCCAAAGAGTTAAAGCTTACACTCCTAGTGGTATGCTTGAAAACTGATAATTTACCAACGGCATCATCTCCAATGATGTTTTCGTAAGGGTCAAGTTTAAAGCTAATGTTCCGATTCTTTCTGGGAACAGCTTCGTAACGCGAAAAGTGGAATAAGGTTAGATATTGCAAGATATCATTTTTGATAGGATTGTTTTCGCGGTCATAAATTAGTCCCCTACGGATATCTTCATCATCTAGAATGTCATCATAGACATTTAGCAAGGTGGCGTAGGAAATTACCCCGTTGTAGTAACGCTCGTCATCTTGACCGACTTTAATTCCATTGAAGAGATTGAAAAAGACAACAGCTTTCTTGCTGGGATCTTCAACTAAGCCTGTTAGTTCAAGCGTGTCTTGTATGTACAAAGAACTAACAGTCTGCCCTAGATTTACCACATAATATTTATCAAAAAATACTGGATATATTTTGATGTCGTCTCTATCTCCCTTTAAAGCCTTGAGTACAGGTGTAGACATGAAAAATAGTGATTCATCTTCATCACTCTGAGTCATATTGAGAGTGCTAGAATATGGAGACTTGGCAATATACATAAAGTGCCGATAGCCCTGGCGGTACAATTTGTCCACTTCATCAATGACAATAGTAGGTCTTTGAAACATCTGCTGATGTTCATAGTTTGCTGCGAAGGTGTTGAGCCTTTCTAAGCGAACTGTGCCATCCTGTAGACGCTCTACTCCTACAACTTCTCCTAACAAGTTTGATATTCGTTCTCCACCTCGCCAACTGGCATCACTCTCACGGCTGGAGACTATAATAATTGCTAGTTTGTCTAGCTGGGTGTTGTAAGAAGAAGCGTTGAATTTAAATTTTTTGGGCAGTACAGAGTAAAGAGAACTTAGACCATTTTCAATTTTGTAAGGATTCAGGTTTTTGACACAGAATCCTTGAGTACTGGATTGATGTTCTTCGCTCAATAAGTGGGATAAAGTTTTAGAGAGCGAGCGCATAAATTCTTCTTCTGGTGTGGAGTTCTGCTTAGTATTCAGTTGTAACCGCACAATGGGAATAAACAGTTTATCTTTGACAGACTCAAGCAGTACTTTCAGGCAGATATAAATAAGCAGAGAAAAAGTAAATCGGTAAATAAACGCTTTGGGGGAGTCAGGATTGTTGAAAATTTGCTCTCGTAACTTTT
The DNA here is from genome assembly GCF_014222165.1 of Nostoc sp. 2RC. Classification (NCBI taxonomy): domain Bacteria; kingdom Bacillati; phylum Cyanobacteriota; class Cyanophyceae; order Nostocales; family Nostocaceae; genus Nostoc; species Nostoc sp. 2RC. The sequence goes on along the minus strand of NZ_JACKZU010000453.1, from coordinate 3,211 downwards.
TATGATTGTAGATGAATAAAATTGGTTTTTGATCTTTGAAAGAATTATTGTAGATGTTCTGACAGGTTTCTTCAGTAAAAGGAACCAAAAGAATTGGTAGTGCTTTAATATTTGTGATATCATACGCCATGCTAAATATTTGGCGGTCATCAGTGGGGAAATAGCGAATATCTTCTACTGCAATACTGACAGAAAGATTGCAAAGGTAGCTGCTATCAACATGAGGCTCCCTGATGGAAATATACTTTAGGGCTTCTCGTGACCTCTCACCAAAGACAGGCTTGAAAAATGTAACATCAGTTAAAATGCGGTCTAAATCGCGCTCTAAAATGCCTCTTTTAACGCCGAGATAAAGCGGATACTCTCGTCTTTTTAGAATAGGCTTATCTTTGAGCAAATCCTTAAGTAACTGCCTGAGTTTTTCAATTTTTATTTTGACGTTAAATTTTTCAATTCCTTCCTTAATTTTGGCAAATATTTTCTTTTTAGCTTCTTCGTCAGAACCTTTGAGTACAGGTAATACCTGTTGCTCAAAGACCGAAACAGGTTCATAATTTAGCTCTGAATTTTCTTGGTAGTTATCTGCTAAAGGATTACTCCTAGAAGCAAATATAAAATAGTATAAAAATATTATTTTTAATACTTTTTCTTTGAAATAATCACTTTTAAAAGAGTCCCCTAATCCCGCCTTATGTTCCTGACTTTCTGGGTCGATTAGGTTGAGGTAATAATCCAGTACAGAAAGTGGCTTGTCTCCGTAAGCTTGAACTGTACCGCCAAATTTTAGTTTGAAACCAAAAATAAACTGCTGCTCTCCTTTAGTATCATCTTTTGTTTCTCCTAAATACCCTTCGATTAAGGGAATAATGGGGAGAATATCTAAAGCTTCGGCACGAGAAAATAAGTCTCTGTAGTTGACTGACTTTCCGGCATAGTTTACTTGGTAATGACCATACCCTCGGTTGATATCATTGATATATTCTTCTAGTAATCGTAGCCGTCGAATCAAATCTTGAAGATATATTTTGCCATCTACACTATCGTTAACATTCTCCAAAATAAACTCTAAATACCTGATTTTTGCCTCTCGTTTGAGCATACCAATAGCTTCGGTATACATGACTCGTTTGAGCTTGTAAAAGTCAGATTTTTGATTTTTAATCAGTTCTTCTAGTGTGTCGCTTAATTCCTCTAAATCACTCTCAGTTTCTTCGCTAAATTCTTGTTGGATATAATTATCAAGACTGGAAGAAAGTTGAGAATCAAATCCCTTGACATCTTTAACTGTGATGATTAGTTTATGAAGTTTCAAGAGAGAATCACTGCCTGAACGGTGGCGCTGAAGACTGAGCCGCTGTTTTTGCAAACCTGTATACTCTCCGAAAGGATAAGTAAATCCCAGAGATGGCTTTGTACCTTGAAAAGACTGTAAATCTGTCAGTAATTGCGAAATCGCTGATTCTACTGTTTTGTTTGGTGGTAATGCGGCAATCAAGAGGTTTTGCAAACGATCGCGGATTAGCCTGATTTGCTCTGGGAAATTTTTACTTGTGCGATCGCTAAGGTTGATAGTTGCACAACGAATCCCGCTAGCAGATGCCAAAGGGCTTTCCACTTGTGAATTAGCAACCAGATCGGCGATTTTGTCAATATTAATCCGCAATCGACTGTCATCTGGGGAGAACTGGAATGGGTTTTGACTGGGCAGCACTTCCAAGATTTTGTTGAGTAAACTGCTGTAATCTAAGGGAGCTAAATGATTGTCACCTTCAGAAATAATATTCACCCTAATGTCTCCTACAAATGGTTGAGATAGTGTAAAATGCCTTGATTGATAGTGGCGATATAAACTACATCATCTGCGCTCTTAACATTAAAAAGCAATACATTTGCACTATTACAGCATAAGAAATCAATGCTAGGCAAGTAGGGACAGATTTAGCTATCGCCACTGGATTTAGTTGCTATTTTGTACTTGAATATTGGGCTGCTGCGATCCTTGAGGTCTAACAAGTTTTAAAACTAGGTGGACATTTTGTGTTTGACATCCTCAATCCAGAACAAGCTTTAGCCGAAGATTGGTCAGTTGAAACATAGTTGGGTGCTAAAGTGTTTCTGGAATCTGTGGCTGAGTGGGAAAAAACAATCACGGGAAAATCCACAACTAAAACTAGCGCGTCTCAATTCATTAGGGCTTATTTTGGGTCAAGACAATTGTTTTATGACCAATTTCAAAAACCCTCAACATCTTCTCCTCCCAAACTGCCTGAGCCTTCCCCAAAAATCCAGTCGCTATCACTGTCGGCATTACCTTCGCCATCCACCTGAAGATTTAAGGAAGGTATGAGCTGTTCAATTTGGCTTTCAAGTCGGGAGATCGCCAGCGTTAAAGAAGCAAGTTGCTCCCTATCCTTCTTAATTTCATTTGAAATCCCCACCCGCAATTGATTTAACCGCTCTTGGAGGGTATGTACTTCCGATTTGGTCGCAGAAGGAATATTCACCTTCTCTTCCAGGGCGGCAATTTGAGCTTTCAAAGCTTCAATTTCGGCAGCAGTTGCACTATCTGCACTATCGGGACTCTCTTCCACAAGTGCTTGTTTAATACAATTCAGCACAAACTCCTTAAAAGTGAGGCGCAACTCCTCAGCACGCTGCTTGGCCTGCTTCACCAACTCCCGGTCTTCTTCAGACAGAAGTTTTATATTTATCTGCGGATATTCCACCAGTCCCTCGCGCTTTTGTTGTGGAGAAGTGATTTCTAACCAGTTCTTTAACCATTTGCTTCAAGTTCTAATATTTACTTACTCCCCCTACCTCCCCATCTACCTCTACTTCCCTTACTCTTCTCACTACCATCATCGCATATGGGATATCCGCGTATATACGATATAGATGATTCTAGATGAGCAATTTAATCGTGTCCTGGAAACAACTATCATAAAGATACCGGGAATTACAGTTCTCGGCATCATAATTATCAGTGGGGGTTGGGGATTTATCTTATGGAAAATTTACCCGTACTAAGCGTGGAATCACTTGCTGTGGAGGTGGTGACTCTACCGCTTGATGAAGCTCGTGTTGCGCTTGTGGATTATTATTTTCCCAACCGCCAAAAAATTAATTCGACACAACAGCTAATTGAGCTATGGGTGCATTCTGTCACTATTAAAAGCGACCAAACGCGACGGGCATATCGGCAAATTGGTTA
>NZ_JACKZU010000452.1:0-5992 GCF_014222165.1 Nostoc sp. 2RC | reverse complement strand
TCTCCCCCCTCTCCCCTAGTTATCAGACAGGGAGTTTTGCTGTTTTATCTGGGGTTATGTAGTTGTCGTTTAGCTGAGCAAAATCAAGTGGAAAGCCGCCGTCACTGGTTAGCGGCAAAATCTGATTTTCAGCAATGTTTGAATATTTTAGAAATAGTTGGGTGTCTAAATATAGTTGCTGAATTTATTGGTCAACTGGCTGAAGTTTTGCAAAATCTCCAAGACTGGGAACAATTACAAATTGTGGCTCAAAGGTCTTTGGAATTGCATCAAATTTATGGGAATCAAATTCAACTTGCTTGTGATTATGGCTTTCTGGCACAAGTAGCTGTACAGCAATCACGTTGGGTACAGGCGAGTATTTTAGCGCATGTATCGCTGCTAAAATTAGCTGAGGCACAAAAACAAAATGACCCTTATGACTGTTTATTTCCTTTACTATTGGCGCAAATTTATTATTTAATATTAGCTAAAGCCCAGCGAAATTTAGGCGAGGAAGAAGTCGCCCGTGCATATTTAGAAAAGGCTACAAAAGAACTGCCAGAAGCGTTAGAATACAGCGCTCATCAATATGATGCCCATCGTTATATTCGCTTGTTGCGGACATTGCGATCGCTTTATTTTGCAGAAGGGCGATATCTAGAAGCTTATTACATTCGTCAAAAACGCCGTTCTGTGGAACAACAGTATGGTTTTCGAGCTTTTATTGGTGCGGGACGTTTGCAACCCCAAAGACAAGCAACAAACCCGGCATTAATGTCACCTGCTGGGAGTAGCAGTGTTGCTTTAGAAATTGCAGCTTCTGGTCGAGAACGAGATATTAATAATTTAATTGGTAGAATTGGCCGTGCTGACCAAAAGTTAACAGTAATTCACGGTCAGTCCGGAGTAGGTAAGAGTTCTACAGTAACGGCGGGTTTAGTTCCAGCATTGCAAAATCGAGCTATTGGCGATCAAATTGCTGTACCTGTGGTGCTGCAAGTTTATACAGATTGGGTTAAGGAATTAGGCAAATCTTTAACTGAGGCTATGTCTCAGATTAAAGTAGAAGCGGTCATTGAACCTAAAGTTTTGCCGGAATTTATTGCGCCTGGCATCGTCAATATTTTACAACAATTAGAAAAAAATGCCGAGAATCATTTAATCACAGTTTTAATTTTTGACCAGTTTGAAGAATTTTTCTTTGGATATAGCGATCGCCATCAAAAGCAAGCATTTGATAAATTTATTAGCGATTGTCTCCAGATACCTTTTGTCAAGGTGATTCTTTCTTTAAGAGAAGATTATTTACATCGTTTATTAGACTTCAAGCATCTTGCTGCTTTGGAAGCAATTAATCACAATATTCTAGATAAACATATCCGCTATCAGTTAAATAATTTCTCGCCAGAATATGCCAAAGTAATTATCCAAAAATTAACGGAGCGTTCTCAGTTAAACCTAGAGCCAGCTTTAATTGATGCCCTGATTGCAGATTTATCCACAGAATTTGGAGAAGTGCGCCCCATTGAATTGCAAGTTGTGGGGGCGCAAATTCAAGATGAACGAATTACCACCTTGGAACAATATCAGCCTTATAGACCAAACAAATTAATCGAACGATATATTAAAGAATTAATTAAAGACTGCGGCCCAGAAAATGAACGAGCAGCTTTATTGATTTTATATTTATTAACCGATGAAAGCAATAATCGACCGTTTAAAACTCGCGCTGAATTAGCCGCACAACTCACAGAGTTGGAAGATGCTAGCAAATTAGAGTTAATTTTAGATATTTTAGTTCGTTCTGGCTTAGTGGTTCTCTTTCCTGACGTGCCAGAACGCTATCAACTAATTCATGATTATTTAGTAGATTTAATTCGCTACTTGCAACAACAAGAATCAAGCTTACAAGTCCAACTCAACCAACTACGCCAAAAAGTAGAACAAAGTCAAGCGGAAATTGAGCGACTCAAAAGCGAATTGAGCCAAAAAAGACAGCCAACCAAATTAATAGATACTCATCCCCAACAGGGATTGGGTTTATTAACAGAATTGCGGGAGTTACAAAAGCGCGAAGAATTAAGTCAGCTAGAAATAGAACGATTGCGGGCTGAACTCAAAGAAAAAGAATTAACCGCTAAACTCGCAGAAAGTCAAGAAAAACGAAGACTCAGCGAAGCGAAATTAAATCGTTCTCTGAAAATTGCCTTGACTGCTTCTGTATTGGCGATATTTGGTTTGAGTGTTTCTATCGTTACGGCAATAGATAGCGAAATTAAAACTTTGAGTGTATCCAGTGAAGCTTTATTTGCTTCCCAAAAAGGTATTGATGCTTTAAAAGAAGCTTTAAAAGCCGGGAAAAAATTACAACAAACAATTTGGGTAGATTCCAATACCAGAGAACAAGTACTAACAGCACTTTATCAAGCGGTTTCGGGGGTAAGAGAATATAATCGTTTCGACGGGCATATATCTGGGGTAAATAGTGTTATATTTAGCCGCCAACGGAATTTAATTGCCTCAGCCAGTGCAGACACTACAATTAAACTCTGGCGTCTTGATGGTAGCTTAGTCAAAACTTTGTCAGGACATGAAGATGTAGTCAATAGCATCAGTTTCAGTCCCGACGCTCAAATTATTGCTTCCGCCAGTCAAGATAAAACAGTAAAACTCTGGAACCAGGACGGTAAACTACTAACCACTCTCTTGGGACATCAAGCTGTGGTGAATAGTGTGAGTTTTAGTCCTGATGGTCAACTTATCGCTTCCGCCAGTACAGACAAAACGATAAAACTTTGGACTCAGGATGGTAAATTACTCAAAACCTTAAACGGACACAGCAGTGCAGTTTTAAGCGTCGCTTGGTCGCCTGATGGACAAACCATTGCTTCCGGGAGTGCTGACAATACTATCAAGCTTTGGAGTCGGGACGGTGAGTTACTCAAAACCCTTCCAGGTCATAACGATGCAGTCTTGAGTGTTGCTTGGTCGCCCAATGGTCAAACAATAGCTTCCGCTAGTTTAGACCAGACCATCAAATTGTGGAACTTAGAAGGTAAACTCCTGAGAACTTTATCAGGACACAGTGCAGGAGTTACCAGCGTTAGTTTCAGCCCTGATGGTAACACCATCGCCTCTGCAAGTACCGACGAAACCCTGAAACTTTGGAGTTCTCAAGGTGTATTGCTCGGTACCCTCAGGGGACATAATAATTGGGTGAATAGCGTTAGTTTTAGCCCAGACGGTCGCACCCTGGCTTCTGCAAGTCGGGATAAAACGATTAAACTCTGGCGTTGGGACGATGTGCTAGTGCGAAAACCCAAAACTGATAACAATGATTGGCTGACTAGTATCAGTTTTAGCCCTGGAGGCCGCACTTTAGCCGCAGCCAGTCGAGACAAAACTGTAAAATTGTTCAATCGAGAAGGTAAATTATTCCGTACTTTCACTGGGCATCAAAGTGAAGTTTGGGGCGTTAGTTTTAGTCCTGATGGTCAAGTAATTGCCTCAGCGAGTAAAGATCAAACAGTAAAGTTGTGGAGTCAGGGCGGTCAATTGCTGCATAGTTTACAAGGTCATAATAATACAGTCTTGGCTGTAGCTTGGTCGCCTGATGGTCAAGTAATTGCCTCAGCGAGTAAAGATCAAACAGTAAAGCTTTGGAATCGTAACGGTATACTGCTTAACACCTTGCAAGGACATCAAGATGCAGTTAACTGGGTCAGTTTTAGTCCCGATGGTAAATTCCTAGCTTCAGCCAGTGATGATAAAACAGTGAAACTATGGAGTCAAGAGGGCGAATTAATACAAACCTTGACTGGCCATAGCCGCCGGGTAAATGGGGTAGCTTGGTCACCTGATAGCCAAATTCTCGCCTCCGTTAGTATTGATAGCACAGTGAAAATTTGGAATCGAGACGGTGAGTTGCTAAGTAATCTCAGTGGGGATGGTGATAGTTTTATCAGTGTTAGCTTTAGTCCAGATGGAAAGACTCTAGCAGCTTCCAGCGATGACAAAGTGAGAATTTGGAAGCGCGATGGTACATTGTTGATTGCTTTAAAAGGTTATAAAGACGAGTTAACCAGCATCAGTTTCAGTCCTGATGGTAGGACTTTAGCTGTGGGAAGCGCCAGTGGTACAGTGATTTTCCAAGATTTAGCAGATATCGAACTCAATAAATTGCTGGCACGGGGTTGCGATTTGCTGCATGATTATTTGCAGACTAACCAAAAAGTAATGAAAAGCGAACGCAATTTGTGTTCTGGTAGGTAATTATTAACATCCCAATTAGAACAAGAACAGCAAAAATACGAATAAATCCTGACGAAGTTTAATATCTAAAATATTATGCCTGAGTTAAGCGATCGCACTTCATCGACTCAAACGCTAACTTTAAAAAATGCGACAACTAATTTTCAGTTTCATTGAGATGTGCTTGTAGCCAATTGAGCAAATCATCAATTGTTGTAAAATCTAACAAAGCTTCCCCAAGTGCTTCTAAATTTTGGAAATTAAAACTTTCAATGATAATTCTGTGATTAAATAAATCATCAGTTGCAACTAGCCTCTAACTGTTTTATTTCCTGTTCTTGATATTCTTCAGGAACGAAACTGTAGCCGAACTCAGAACACTCCAACTTGACAATTTTGGCTAATTCGACCTCTGGTTTTTTACGATTACCATTCTCAAACTCAATAAAGGTCTCATCAGCACCTTTAGGTTTAACTCTAGGATTTATCAAGCTATCTCGTAACGTGAGACGTGTTGGATTATCTTCTTGATTTACAAATAAGGCTTGAATCAAGACTTTAGCAGCATCATAAGCCGTCACAGTCCAAGGACTAATTTCTCTACCTCGCCATAATTCTTTAGCTTTATTAGCAAAATTGGATTTAGAAACTGTTGTTTGTATCCACGGAGTAGTCACCACTAAACGACCTACAACATCTTCACCTAATAGAAGTGTTTCATCTCTGAAAAGGGTATTTGCTCCTACCATCACAAAATTATTATCAAAATAATTATAATTACGACTAGCTTTGATTAATTTTAGGGCATTAGGTATGCTATAGTTCGTGGTTCCTCCATCTGGAATCAAAATAAAGGCTTTAACACCTCTATTAATTGCTTTTTTAATAGCTTCACTTGATTTAAAAAAAGGGTTAGATAAATGAAAATCTCTTTCTTCATCATCATTTTTAATATCTATTTTAAAATCATGAAAAATATTTTTTAATTCACTGAAAAATGATTTACTGAATTGACTAGATGGATTATGAAAAACTGCTATTTTATTAATTTGTTTCCTGTCTAAATATCGTGCTACACCTGTAGTATTTCTTTGAAGAGAGGGTATTGTACGGAAGAAAAAACGATCGTTTGGACGTGGAAGTTCTGTGGAAGTACTCCCAGGAGAAACCGATACTAACTGGCCATTTTCATAAATGTCCCTTGTATTAAGAGTCAGATCGCTGGCATAATGACCTACTACTGCGAGTATATGCTTCTGTTGTATCAAAATGTTTGCAATTTGCTTAGCTCGATTAACGTCGTTTGCATCATCCGCTATCATTAATTTCAGCCCAATCTTAGACTCATATCCTTCTTTTTCCCACAACTCGTTTTGAGCTTGAGCAACTCCCCTCAATATTTGTAACGAAGTGTAAAGGTTGCTACTTATAGGAACTACTACAGCAATTGTATAAGCTGGTTTTTTATCTTTTTCAACTCTGGCATTATTAAGATATATCAATGTTTCAGGATCGTTTGGCTCTTTCTTTCTCGCTTCTTCAAATAATTCAATAGCCTTGTTATAATTATTGCTCTTATAAGCCTCTATACCCTTGCTTTTGTCACTTAAAATAGACCCTGATATTAAAGACTTTTCACCACAACTGAAAGATTTAACAATTGACAAATTTATATTAATATTTTCCTTAAGATTCGGACAAATAGTAATTGAATCATTTAATATTATTTGATATATCGCTAATAACAAGCATCCAATAC
>NZ_JACKZU010000451.1:0-6004 GCF_014222165.1 Nostoc sp. 2RC | reverse complement strand
ACCTCCCCACCTCCCCTATGACTAGCATCTACGACCTACGCTTGGTAGCACTTTCAATTTTCATCGCTGTGTTTTCCTCATATACTGCCCTTGATTTGGCTGCAAGGGTTACAGCAGCCAAAGCATCGGCGAAAGTCGCTTGGTTAATTGGCGGCGCAATGGTTATGGGAATCGGTATTTGGTCGATGCATTTTGTGGCCATGCTCGCTTTTAGTATGGCGATACCGATGGTCTATGATATGTTGATTGTGCTGGTTTCTATGCTGCCTGCGGTCATTGCTTCGGGGGGCGCACTTTTCCTAGTCAGTCGCCCAGTGTTAAGTATTTGGCAATTGCTGGTTGGTGGGACGTTAATGGGTATTGGTATCGCCTCCATGCACTACATTGGAATGCTGGCGATGCGAATGCAAGCAACCGCTACATACAACCCAGTGCTGTTTCTACTTTCCATTGCCATCGCCATCGGCGCGTCGATTTTAGCACTCAATATTGCCTTTCATTTACGCACGCCCACGAGTACAACTGACTGGTTGGCAAAGATTGGTAGTGCTACTGTCATGGGGGGAGCGATCGCTGGAATGCATTACACAGGGATGGCGGCTGTTAAATTCATCCCGACTAATCCAGCAGCAATTTCTGGGCTAGCAAAAACCAACGATTCCCTAACTTTGCTGGGTATTTCCATTGCTACCGCTACCTTTGTAATTCTTGGTTTTACCCTGCTGACTTCATTTATAGACCGACGATTGTCCGATCAAACAAAGCTTTTGGCACAGCAAGAAGCCCAAGCCAAACTTTCACAATTATTTACAGAAATTACCTTAAAAATTCGGCGATCGCTCAAATTAGATGATGTAGAGAACACTACTGTTTATGAAGTTCGTCAAGCATTGAAAACAGACCGTGTGATTATTTATCGTTTCAATGCTGATTGGAGTGGGATTATCATTGCTGAGTCCGTTGGCCAAGGTTGGACGAAAACCTTAGGAAAAACTGTCAACGATCCATTCCGGGAAGACTATATTGAAATGTACAAAAATGGTCGAGTCCGAGCTACCAATGATATTTATGCAGCTGGTTTTACAGAATGTCACCGGGAAATTCTTGAAGGTTTTCAAATCAAAGCAAATTTGATTGCACCAATTATTCATAACAATCAACTTGTGGGTTTATTGTGTGCTCATGAGTGTTCCACAACCCGTAATTGGCACAAATATGAAATTAATTTATTTAAACAATTAGCAATTCAAGTCGGCATTGCTTTAGAACAAGCAAGTCTAGTAGCTGAACTTGAACACACGCAGAAAGTTTTGCGGCTTCGGGATCGGGCCATCGCTTCCGCAAGTAACGCCATATTCATTACCGATCCACGTCAGCCAACAAATCCAATTATATTTTGTAATGCGGCCTTGGAAAAAATCACAGGCTATTCATCTGACGAGTTACTGGGATGTAACTACAAATTTCTCCAAGGTTATGACACAGATCCAGATACAATTACAGAATTAGATGAAGCAATGGAAACTTCCGGAGAATGCCAAGTTGTACTCAAAAATTATCGTAAAGACGGAAGTTATTTTTGGTGTGAATTAACTGTTTCTCCCGTCCTAGATGTATTTGGACAAACAATCAACTTTGTTTGCGTGCTAGTGGAAATTACTTCACGCAAAGAAACCGAAGAAGAATTAAAGCGCAGCCAAGAAATTTTGCAAAAGCAACTGCGAGAAATTATTGCTGATATTAATGAAGTATTGCAAGGAGATTTAACTGTTCGTTCTCAAGTGACAACAGGCGAAGCTGGAATCTTAGCTAATGGAATCAATACCATCATTTATACGCTGTGGGAAATTGTTACTCAAGTCCAACAAATTGCTTACCAAATCAATGTTGGTGTTGGCGAAAATTCTGCTTTAGTCCAACAAGTGGGAGATGAAACACTCAAACAAATCGAACAGGTTAACTATACCCTTCAAGAACTAAATAATCTGAATCTTTGGATTCAAAAAGTAACAGATAGCGCTGAACAATTACAGAAAATAGCTGTTACTACTACTAATACAGCAGAAACAGCCAAGACAACAATGGATTTAACTGCCGAAAGTATCTGGAATTTACAACAAACAAACTCACAAATAGGCAATAAAGTCAATAGTTTGGGCGACTATTCTCACAAAATTTACCGTGTAGCATCAACGATTAGGCAAATCGCCACCCAAACTAACTTATTAGCCAGCGACGCTAGTATTGAAGCCACATGGATGGGCGATCGCGGTAGGAGCTTTGCAAAAGTCGCAGAACAAATTGCCCAATTAGCTGTGCAATCTAGCGAAGCAACCCAAGAAATTGAAGGCGTTTTAAGTAATGTAGAAATGGAAACTAGCGCATTAGTTCAAGCCATAGAATTGGAAACTAATAAGATAGGAGAAAAAGCAAATATTGTCCAAAATACCAAGTTAAGCTTGGAAGATATTTTAGAAGTATCTCAACAGATAAATCATTTAGTCCAATCTATTTTTACAGCAACAACATCTCAAACAGAAACTTCCCAAGCGATGGCATCTTACATCGAACACATTACTCAAACCTTAAAATACACCGCAGATTCTTCTAGTACTGTATCAAACTCTCTACAACAAACAACAGAAGTAGCAAAGCAATTACAAGTGTATGTCAGTGGATTTAAAACTGGGGAGTAGGCAGTGTGGGGAGCAGGGGAAAAGTAAGTCAAAAGCTAAAAGGCACTCATTAGATTTCTTGCAAAAGTAACTTTTGCAACAGGGGGAAAGGGAAAAGGTTAAAGGGAAAAGGGTTTTTATTTGTCCTTTTCCCTTTACCCCTTACCCTTTTCCCCACTTCTCTTAGAAGTCTATTAAAAAGAAAAGAATATGAGTGTCTTTTGACTTTTTAATGCCTAATGCCCCATGCCCCATACAGTCAACATTTTCAATTTAAAAATCGAAGGTTGTGCGAAGTACTCCCACGTATTGAGTATCATTTTGGCTGTTGTTTTCTGGGTTGAGAATTACCCAAAAACCAGGAGTTACTGAAATGTTGTCGTTTAATCGCAAGCGATAGAATGCTTCGATGTGGTAAGCGTTATCTGGCTCTTCACGGACATCACTGTTAGAAATACGCGGTGGTAAACCAACGAGAATTCCTGGAAGGTTACCTTTACCTCCCACATCTGGGAATGACAAGCCAATGGCCCCAAACCAGGCATTAGCATTATCGCCGTTGTTTACGAACAGAGAATCTGTTCCACCAATGCCATTGGAAATATTACTCAAACCAGAACTCTCAGCAGTGGCCCAGATATATCCACCCCAACCGTGAATTTGGAAATTTGGCGACAAGCGATAATACCCTTGGAGGCCGACAATGCTATTGGAAGTAGCAATATTGTTGCCAAAGGGAGCGCTGGATAGAACGCTACCTCTTCCACCTGTGATATCAACGGTGCCAGCAGGATTATAGCCATGAGAATAAGCTATACCAATGGCTCCTTGTTTGGCGTAATACACTAAATGGGCAAGAGCATTGTAACCGCCATCAAATAACCCATTGTTCTGTGTAGGGTTATTGGGACTATTTGCTAAGTAACCCAGAGTCAGAACCAAGTCCTTTTTGATACTCCAGTTGACGGCTGCACCACCGCCACCCCGCTCGAAAAGGAAACTGTTCTTGCCGAATAGTGAGGGAATTCCGTTGCCATCATCGCCGATGGTAGCAGGGGTGACGTTGTCTGTGATGTCGTTATAACCAATGCCTACAGGGCCGACAACGAAGGATAAGGAATTACTCACCGGGAAGTAGTAACGAATGTGGGGAACGATCAGTCTATTGTCGGTGTCGTTGTCGAAGTTGAGGCGCGTCATTCCCGTACCACTAGCTGTGGCAATTCGGCTTATGCCATTGGCATCGGCAAAGTTGCCAAACTCCAGACGGACTCGCAACAAATCTTTACCTGTGAAACTACTCTCCAAATTCAAACGACCGCGAGTAGCAAATATAGTATTAGATTCATCAGCATCGCCTCCCACGCGATCGCCAAAGGTGTCGGTAATGGCAGTAATAACCTGAGCGTTCAGCTTGGTGGTGGTAGAAAACTGTTGCGCTTCTAGGGTTGCTGCACGTGCCTCTAAGTTATCCACCCGCCCGCGCAGAGTTGCTAGTTCTGCTGCAAAATCTTCTTGTAGTTTTTGCAGTACTGCCAAATCTTCTTTATTGACTAAATCGCCAGTAGCTGTAGCAATTAACTCATTCACCCGATCCAAACAAGCATTTAAACCTGCCGCAAATTCGTAACGAGTTAAAGCCCGGTTACCGCGATAGGTGGAATTGGGATAACCTGCAATGCAACCGTAGCGTTCCACCAGCGATTGCAGCGCTTGAAATGCCCAATCAGTCGGTTGGACATCGGAAAACTGAGAAACTGAGGTGACTTGTCCCTGCAATGTACCAAAATTAGCATCTGGGGTATTTGCATTGTCATTCAAAGGCGTTGCCCAAACTGCTGGGCATGAAAATAAAAGCAGTGGAAAACTGCATAACAGATTTTTCAACATTGGATGTGTTATTGCCTGGAATCAAATATGGGTAAATGGGTTCAGAATTCAGGAGTCAGGAGTCAGGAGTCAGGAGTCAGAATTCAGGAGTTAGGAGTTAGGAGTCAGAATTCAGGAGTTGGGAGTTGGGAGTTGGGAGTTAGGAGTTAGGAGTTAGGAGTTAGGAGTCAGAATCTTGATGACGCAACGATACGATTAACGTACAGATAAATCTCTGAATTCTGAATTCTGAATTCTGTATTCTGACTCCTGAATTCTGAATTAGTGAATTCTTGTGCAAACTGTTATGACTTTTTGCTGATTGCTGCTGTTAATAGCCGCTTCTATAATCTGCATTACATTAATTCCGTCTTCGGCAGTTACAGGAATTGGCTGATGGTGAACTATTGATTGATACATTGCATCGTAGTAGCCTAAATAACTACCTTGTGAGCTTTTGATTTTTTCTCGGATTACTTTTGCATCTTTTTCTGTATGCAATAGTCCATATTCACTTTCAGGCTCAGTGTACCAGTGTTCAGTGTTAGGCTTCATACCAGCCCGTAAATTGTCTTCTTGTGCATCCGCCCTACTTTTAAGAAAAGAACCTTTTGTACCATGTATAATATACGATGGTATTGGTTCCCGCACGAGGAAACTTGCTTTCAATTTGACACGCAGTTTCTTGTAGTAAAGTATCAGCTCCAAATAATCATCTATCTGTGATGCTGCTCTGGTAATTCGCATATCTGCAAAAACAGCATCAGGCATCCCAAATAAATGCAAAGCTTGGTCTATTAAGTGCGGCCCTAAATCTTTAATGATTCCTGCTCCCGGCCCAGGAAGTTCTACATGTTGTTTAGGACTGAGTGTGGGTTTGTATCGAGCAAATTGAAATTCTGCTTCAATAATATCTCCTAATAAGTCTGAATGAATAATTTTTTTTACTGTTTGAAAATCACTATCCCATCTCCGATTTTGATATACAGATAATTTTTTTTGCTTTTGTTGTGCCAAGTCTTTAAGTTCTTTGGCTTCTGCTACTGTTGTGGTAAATGCTTTTTCTACCACTACATGTTTGCCTGCAAGTAAAGCCTGCTTAGTATACTCGTAATGAGTATAAGTAGGCGTATTTACTACTACTAAGTCAACTTGTTCATCTGTGAGCAAAGCTTCTAAGGAAGAATAGCTTTTGACATCAGGATAATCTTCTTGTATCAGCTTTTTACTTCTTTCCCAGGAACCTATTAATTCAAATCCGGGATGCAGATTGATAAATGGTGCATGAAATACCTTACCTGATAATCCATAAGAACAAAGAGCGGTCTTGATAATTTCCATTTTTGTGATTTACTGAAGCGAAATTTTATGAAAAGAATTCAGAAGTCAGAATTCAGAATTCAGTATTATGTCTGGTTAGGTTAAAGACTTATAGTTAGGACTGACGCGGGGACGGGGGG
>NZ_JACKZU010000450.1:0-6007 GCF_014222165.1 Nostoc sp. 2RC | reverse complement strand
GAACCCGTAGGGTGAGAGATAGGGGAGATGGGGGAGATGGGGGAGACAAGGGAGATAAGGAGAATAATTCTTAACTCCTCAGTCAACAGTCATCAGTCATCAGTCAACACTTCCACGCAATGCCCAAGCCAAAAACCTTTCAGTATGATACAAGGCTAATTGATTGCTCACACCATTAAAAACAGCATCAAAAGCGTGTTCTGCCCAAGGAATTTGTAGAAAAACCGCAGTGTTACCAGAACTATGTAAACTTTCGTACATCTGTTTTCCAAATTGAGGTTTTACCACATGGTCGCGACTGCCGTAAATTAATAAAGTTGGTGGTAAAGGATGCCTTAAGTAATTTATCGGTGAAGCAATTTGATATTGATTAGGTAATTCTTCTAACGAACCACCGAGAAATGCTTTTAAAACAGCGCGGCTATCAATAGGATCGGGACTTGGCGGTGATTTGTATCCTTCAGTTAAGTCAACAGGCCCGTAATAGCTGACCACAGCACGGATGGGTGGTGCATCCGGTTGATAAGCTGCTAGCATTGCTAAGTGTGCCCCGGCAGAATATCCTATAAGTACAAGATTTTCTGGGTCGGCTTCGTATTCAGCTGCATGTTTGCGAATAAAATTGAGGGCTGTACGCACGTCATCCAACTGAGATGGAAATTGATATTGAGGTGCGTGTCGATAATCGATAGCAAATACTGTATAGCCCTGCTGAGCTATATATTGATTGAACTCACTATTGGCGCTGGGATTGCCACGTTGCCAAGCTCCACCATAAATTACTATTACTGCTGGATATTTTCCCACTTCCTGCGGTTGGTAAACTTCCATTTTTAAAGGCACTCCCGCAGGATTAGCAAAGATAATATCTTTTTGATGACGTGTTTTCCCTAATGCAATACCCCGGAAAGAATTGACTAAGTTAAAGGGATGAGTTCGCATTTTGGCTTTTAATTCTAATGGAATTTTTTCTAGATAATCTGCTCCCAATGCTTGTTTCATCGCTCGATCCATCTGCTTTTGAGTGAGTGGAATCTTCACTAACACCGAGCCACAAATTAGCAATCCGATGATATTGAAAATAAAAATTAAAATCTGTATTTGACGGTAACGGATGTAGAAAAAAGACAGCAATAAACACAACAAATTTAATAACAATAGCCAAGGACTGACTTCTGGCGCTCCCACAGCTAGAGTGAGTAAAAACATATTTGGAGCAGGAAGGATAATCCAAGAACTAAGAAATAGGCTTGTAAAACTTAGTAATAATGCAAGCCATGATAAAAGTATTTTGAGTTTAATAAACATTTACAGTTTTTTCTAAGTGCTGCTAATCTCTATAGATTTCAATTTTTAGGTTGGGTAATCGTTCTAGTGGACTAAAGTCGGTAACATCTGTATCTCCTAGGACTAATTCTGTAAGATTAGGAAGGTTAGCAAGCGGACTAAGGTCACTAACAGGTGTTTTTGAAGTAAATAAAGTACTTCCAAAAATGCGAATTTTACCTAAACATAGTTTACGTAAACTGTGACATTTAACAAGTGGACTAATGTCGGTAACACCTGCTTCAGCTATACTCAAGCTCACAAGATTGGTAAGGTTTGCTAAGGAACTAAGGTCATTGATTTTATTCTCATTAAGTTCTAAATTCGTGAGATTAAAAAGTGAAGTAAGTGGACTAATATCTTTTACTTTTGTTTGATAAATGCTTAAATTCTTCAGACTATAAAGTTTTTCTAAAGAATTAATAATGCTGATTTGTTCAGATTGCATCAATGCACCTCCACTCTCGGAAATTACTGCTCCTATACTCAGTGAGGTTAGTTTAGAAAGATTGGTAAGCGGACTAAAATCAGTAATGTCATCTTCAAGAATATTTAACTTTTCTAAATTAGTAAGGTTCGTTAGTAGACCTAGATCGCTGATACCTGTTTTCACTAAAACAAGATTGGTAAGCTGGGTCAGAGTCTTTAGAAACTGACAGTCTGTAGTTTTAATACTACTCAAGTCTAGATAAGTCAAATTAGAAAGAAACGCTAGTGTCTTAGTATCACAATTGAGAAGTTCTTGTTGGAAATAGCGACCTAAGGATAAGTGAGTCAGCTTGGTAAGTTCTGCTAAGGGACTTAAATCACAGATGTCATCTCCTTCCAATATTCTTAATTTAGTAAGATTAGTAAATTTTTGCAGTGGACTCAAATCTTTTAAAGATAGCTTTTCTATAACTAACTCGTTAATATGCTTAAGATGCTCAAATCCTTCTGATGAAACCAGAGTAGGGACATATACTTTGTTAGTATGAGATAGTACCTTCTGAGCAAAAGCATCACGGTCAAAAGCATCCCAAGCTTCACCTAATTCTCTACTTAACTTATAATAAGTATCCTTTGCATGATCAGCTAAAATTTGCATAGCCGCATAACTACCAATTTTGCCTAGCGTCTCTATACACCGAGCCTTGTCACTCTGAGAATAGTTTGGCTTAGGAGCAAGCAAAGGTACGATCGCATCCCCAGCCCTCGCAACCATTATCACCTCGTCATCATCTTTGGGAGGTAACAATGCCTCAGCTTGTTGAAGCACTTCAGCACGTACCTGAGGGTCAACTTCTACAGTTGTTTCCAAACACGCCACCGCCAGCAAATGCAAATAATGGCGTTTATCTGGCATTTCATTACCCATCTGGAGTAGCTTTTCGAGCAGTTCTTTACGCTCTCTTGGGCGACCTAGACCAGCAGCAACAATAATTGCTTCGCGCCATTGGTCATCGTGAGCACGTTGCAGCAGTACATTAACACTATCTTCATTCAGTGCTGCTTGTGCTGCAAGAAACTCTTGAAAGGTACGGTGTGCAAAATCAATTTTCCCAACAACTGGTTCTCGCAAAAGTGCTGCTCTTTCCACAAATAGAGCGCGTATCTGTTTGCCAGTCACTTCTTTGGGAAGGGTCATCCCTGGTAGGCGACGGGTGAAGTGGTCATCAACTCGGTCTATTTCAACGTCAGAATAATTATTTTGCATCATCCAATAAGCAAAAGATTGGATTAAAGCCATTTTCTGACTGTCGGACAAACCAGCTGGGTAAGATTCGTCAAGGTCAAGTTTAACTTTGCGTCCGCGATCGCGGCTGTTCAACAGCATATCAATGCAGTCATGGTAAAGCTTGATACGTTCTGTAGGCAGATTTTCACCACGTTCTAGATACAGCACACAAATCATCGCACACAACAATGGTGTGGTTGCCAGTCGCCGCAAATCAGGACGTTGACGCAATAGACGTTTGAGGTCGGTTGCCTTACTTTGCAAATTAATCTGTCGATCTTCTGGACGAGAAGCAGCTGCTAGAGCCTCATGCCACTGAGTAATAAATTGTTCGATATCAGTAGGACTCATCGGCTGTAGTGACAGATTGAGAAATTCTGCTTGCTCTGTCCAATTTTCCCACTCTTGCCACTTTTCCCCTTGACCATCCTTTAGCCCAGCAGGACGTGACGTGACAACATAACGTGCATAGGGAAAGTCCGCCACCAAGTCGGCAAGGGCATCAAAAAAAGCTTGACGCTGGTTTCGTGGCAGTTCATCCACCCCATCAATTAATACCAATGCATATCCGGCCTCAAGGCATTGATGTACCCACCCTTTGGGCATCGTATCAGCAATGTTACGAGCAATGAGTTTTGGGAACTCTTCTGGTGTAGGAAAATCTTTATCTACCAGAGACCTTAGCCGAATAAAAAATGGTATCAGTCGATTCCAAGACTCTAAGGCAGGTGGAAAATCTTGCTTGGCAGCATGCACAGCTAGCCATTGGAGAAGTGTACTTTTACCAGCACCAGCCCCACCCCGAATCACTATCCGTCGGCAGGTAGCAAGGGTTTCGTCTACTGGAGATGTGCGGAAACTTGTGATTTTCTCCTGCTGCTGAACGTGAACTGCTATTTCCTCCGTTAGCCTTCTACTGATAATTTCTGCCTGTTGATTTTGCTCCTCTCGCCCGTGCGGTGTTGCTGACAAGGTAACATAGGCTTTGCTAAGGCTTTGTCGGGCAGTAAGGGTATCCATTGGCGGCAAACCAAACATCTCCATTCTGTCTAGTTCGCGGATGATGACTTGCTGATATCTCCTCTCAAAGTCATTTTTGTCTCGTTGAGACTGCTCTTGTGATGTTTGGAAATGCTCAATAATTTTTTCTAGTCGCTGCAAACTCTCTGTAGTTACAGCAAGTGTAAAACCTTGCAATTGTGGTGCTACTTCGATGATGCCTTTGCTCACTTCTTCTAACATCCGTTCATAGAGAGCAGTTTCGTTGCGACCAAAGTGTTTGCAAGCCTCTGGATAAGCACTGCGAAGATTTACTGTTAAGGATTTTACATCCAGACTAAAACTCATCAGCAACTCACTCGTTACCTCAGCCCTACGCAATGTGTCTGCAATTTCAAGTTGAACTGCTGTGCGGCTATCTTGGCTAACGCTTGCGGCTTCCAAGTCGAAAATGGGCTGCATGTTTTCTACTATCTGCTTGGCAATTCTTTCAATACTTCTTTGTGTCTTTTCTTGGTCGCTAGGGTTAGAAATAAAATTTTTAAGCTTGTCTACTATATTTTCTTCAACCGCCTTCTCTAATGAGCGATTTTTCAGGTAAGTAGAAATTATTATTTTTGCTATTGCAGGGCAGACAAGGAAAACAAGCGATCGCACAACAGTCATAAGTATTATTACAAAGATATTATTTAACTTTAAATGTAATTTATACAAATCATAGTTAAAGGATTTTTACCATATTTTAAGGATAAATTAAGCAAGACGATGTATTATCTGTTGCTAGGGAACAATATAGTACTAACATACAGACCAATACGCCTGGGTTAAGGATTTTCGTGGGGATAATTGGTCTTTGAAGACGCGATAAATCGCGTCTCTACATGAGGGTTTTGGGTTTATCTGAACTGTATTGACATGTCCCCAACACCAAAATAATTTGGGATAATCTCCAAGCTAGAAATAATACAGAATTTTTGTATGAGTTTTAGAATTACTTATCTCCCGAAACCCAGGTGATTTTGCAAAACTTGGCGCATGACTTCTACAGGTATAGTTTCTTGCTGCAACCAGATTTTTAATGCTGCTACCCCTTGTTGGACTAGCATTTCTAAGCCATCAATGGCAATTGCGCCTTGTTTTTCTGCAAGCTTGAGAAATTGCGTTGGTTTAGGAGTATATATCAAATCATAGGCGATCGCACCTTGGGGCAATTGTGCTATTTCTTCTGCACTCAAAGGCGACTCATCAACTTGAGGATACATACCTATCGGGGTTGTATTGACTAGTAAATCTGCTTGGGGAATCAATTTTGCTAGTTCATCCCATGTACCGACTTGCAAATTCTCTTCTATAGCTGGATTACTCCAACTATCGCAAAATGCTTGTAATTTCTGCACATTGCGTCCCAATACATAGATTTTGGCAAAACCTAGTTGATGACAACCTGCCACAACTGCCCTAGCTGCACCACCATTGCCTAAAATTACTGCTACTTTTTGACTCCAATTTTGCTTATACGTTGTCTGCAAAGGCGCAATAAATCCTTCAATATCTGTATTTGTACCTACCCATTTGTGATTTTTGCGGCTAACAGTATTTACTGCTCCAATAGTTTGAGCAATGGGAGTAATTTCTGACAACAGAGGAATAATTGCTTGTTTGTGGGGTATCGTCACACTAAAGCCCACTATATCAATAGCGGCGAAACCTGCGATCGCAATTTCTAAATTTTCTGGTGCGATGGAAAAAGGTAGATAAACATAATCTAATCCCAAATTAGCGATTGCTGCATTATGCATCACCGGCGACAGTGAATGTTCCACCGGATAGCCAATTACTCCTAAAAGTTTAGTTTTCCCTGTAATTAATTTAGTCATTAGTTATTAGTCATTAGTCATTAGTCATTACTTATTCTTTGTCTCTCATCTCTCTTTGCGTCCCCGCGTCTCCACCTCCCCGCGTCCC
>NZ_JACKZU010000044.1:0-32031 GCF_014222165.1 Nostoc sp. 2RC | reverse complement strand
CTACTGACCTTTACAAAGTACTTGTCGCATTTTCCGCATATTCGCGGGCAATTCAAAGTTCATTGCTTGTTGAATGAAAATTGATGGAATTGGGATATTAGGTGTAGCTTGCACAGTATAAGCGAGTAAAGTGCCATTACCGCAATCTTTGAGTTCTAAATGAGCATCAAAATCCTCAAAAGTTCCTTTTTCCATACGAAATTGGATTTGTTGCCCTAATACTTCTACAACATTGAGGTAAATTTCCACTTGAGCCGTGAAAAACAGAAAGGCTTTTTGTGCTGCTTGGTACAGGCGCTTGACTTCACCGCGATGTATTACTTCGCTTTTGGTAATATCGGGGAAATACTGCACCCAGCGCGGGTAATCGGTTAATTGCTGCCAGACTTGCGATCGCACCATCGGCACATACATCCAAGCTGTGACAGCGCCACCCCATGCTTTGTGCGATCGCGTTTCGACTAAAATTTCACCCTGTACCAGTAACCTTTGCTTGTCTTGACTCCAAGCCATATCTGAACCTGCAATAATTGAACTTAAAATATGAGACGCAGACATAATGATTTCACTAACTCCTCAACTCATCCACCTAAAAATGTTGAAATTCCAAGCCATTAAAACTTGATTCAACCCAACCCACTCAATTTTAGTTCCAGTTTAATACTTGTCCTTTCCGGAAACTGTTATTTTTGGTAATTATTTCAGTCAGTTTACTGGTAAAACTGTATTTCTAAACACAATTAACACAATCAACACTTAAGTAAAAATTTATCAAAGCAATACTCATAAATAAAAAATCAACTTTTTAACAGCTAAAATGGCACAAATACCAAGTAACATCCAGGGTCAAGACTAATTCTAAAAGTTTTCACGGTGGTAACTTGCATCTACCTTAATGAAATTTTAGTAATTAGCCTCTGCGAATTTTTGCGTGTTATTTCTGATTAAACTGAAACTTCATTGTATTTTCATACTGAAATATCAACACTAAGTCCAATGTCTGTTGAATTGAGAGGAAAACTTAAGTGAGTCAATCATCCTTAAACCGTAGATTAATTCAGATTTTCGGAGTTCTTCTGGGTATGAGTTTCGCAGTGTGGATACTCCGAGGCTTTGGGATTCTGACTTTTATTCCGGGTGGAGTGATTTGGCTACTGTTACTGGGGGCGATCGCGATCGCGATTATTAGTTATGCTCAAAGAACTTGGTGGCGTTTTTAATTATTGGGTATGTTGACTGGGAAATTATATTGTCCCCTGTCCCCTGCCCCTCTTGCCTCATCTCCCCATCCTCCCATGCCCCATACTTCTCTGCGAGAGGCTGCGCCAACGACTACGCTCAGTACAAGTGCCCCATGCCCCATGCCCATTTAATTAACCTAGTACCTGCTGATGGAAGCTTCCGAGCTATTAGAAACAATTACACTTTTAATTCATCAAGCCGAGCAGGGGGAAATTGACCCTTGGGATGTGCAAGTAATTGAGGTGATTGACCGTTATATAGAACTGATGGCACCAGAGGCAATCAGGAAAGGCTATGAAACAGACTTGTCTCAATCTGGACAAGCCTTTTTGTCAGCATCAATGCTTGTATTGTTTAAAGCAAATACTTTAATGCAGTTGTCAACAGTAGAAGATGTACAAGATGGTGTACTAGATGATGCTCTATTGACAGATGAAGACGGTGTATACCATCATGGCCCTCGGCTACCATTAGAACGGCAATTGCGTCGTCGTCCAGCAGCCATGCCACCGCCAAAACGCCGGGTAACTCTGCAAGAGTTAATCGAGCAATTGCAAATCATGGCGAACCAGCTAAAACTCGTAGAGAAAACCAGCAAACCTGTACGTCCCAGGCGTCAGCCTAGTATCCAAAGTATGCGGCAGGCTCTAGAGTTGGCTCACCAGGAAAATCTGACAGAAGTGGCTGGAGAACTAGAGCAGGTTTTGAAATTATCGTCAAAAGAACTATGTTTAGAGCAAAATTGGTTGAATTTAGAACAACTTGTAGATTTGTGGACTCACAGGAGCCAATCATCTCAAAATGAGTCTGGACACCACTCTGAACATAGTCATTTAGTTAGCGTTTTTTGGGCGCTATTACTCCTGTCGGCTCAATCTAAAGTAGAGCTGTCTCAAGAGGAATTTTACAATGAGATTAAAGTCCGCTTACTCACAGACTCAGCTAACAATTCCCCAGCTTGTGAGCAACCAATTAACTCAGTAAGCCATAACTAGCTTTAACGATAGTTTAGAGATTTTTGCGTCAGCTTCAAAATCCGAGTAAATTGAAAAGATAAGCGATCGCTTGTCATCTAAGTGTACTTATGGTTGCAATAACTACTAAATTATTGTTATCCCTGTTTCGAGGGATAACTTAGAACAGAAATAAAAATGATGATTAAGTATCACTCAATGAAAGTAAACTGGCTTGTGGTTGAGGAATAAACTTTTATGAAAGCGATGATTCTCGCGGCTGGCAAGGGTACTCGCGTGCGTCCCATTACGTACACTATGCCCAAACCGATGATGCCCATCCTGCAAAAGCCAGTGATGGAGTTCTTGCTGGAACTATTACGCCAACATGGATTTGACCAGATATTGGTCAATGTGAGTCATTTGGCTGAAGAAATAGAAAACTATTTCCGCGATGGTCAGCGGTTTGGGGTACAAATTGCCTATTCTTTTGAAGGGAAAATAGACGACGACGGTAAACTGGTGGGTGAAGCCATTGGTTCGGCTGGAGGAATGCGCCGCATTCAAGACTTTTCACCATTTTTTGATGACACTTTCGTCGTGTTGTGTGGTGATGCTTTGATTGACCTGGATTTAACTGCCGCAGTTAAATGGCATAGAGCTAAAGGATCCATCGCTACTATTATTACGAAATCTGTCCCCAAGGAAGAAGTTTCTAGTTACGGTGTGGTTGTTACTGACGAAGACGGCCGTGTTAAAGCTTTCCAAGAAAAACCATCAACTGAAGAAGCCCTCAGCACCAACATCAACACCGGTATTTATATCTTTGAACCAGAGGTATTTAACTATATCCCCTCTGGCGTTGAATACGACATTGGTGGCCAGTTGTTCCCCAAACTAGTGGAAATCAAAGCTCCCTTTCATGCGATCGCTATGGACTTTGAATGGGTAGATATTGGTAAAGTACCAGACTATTGGCGGGCAATTCGGGGCGTACTATTGGGTGAAATCAAAAATGTACAAATTCCCGGTTATGAAGTCGCCCCTGGAATTTACACTGGCTTAAATGTTGCCGTCAATTGGGACAAAGTGGATATCACAGGCCCAGTTTACATTGGTGGGATGACAAGAATAGAAGACGGAGCAAAAATTGTCGGCCCAGCGATGATAGGCCCCAATTGTTGGATATGTAGTGGCGCAACTGTAGAAAACAGCGTCATTTTTGAATGGTCGCGCCTCGGCCCAGGCGTCCGCCTAGTCGATAAGCTAGTGTTTGGACGTTACTGCGTTGATAAAACTGGCGCTTCAATAGATGTCCAAGCCGCAGCTTTAGACTGGCTGATAACCGATGCTCGTCAAACAGTACCATCCCATACCCCTGTTGAACGACAAGCAATAGAGGAATTACTGGGGACAAGCGCGAATTAAAATAAAAAGTTAGGAGTTAGGAATAAAGTTAGGAGTTAGGAGTTAGGAATAAAGTTAGGAGTTAGGATCTTTATTTTTAACACTTAACTCTTCACTCTTAACTCTTAACTCCTAACTCCTAACTCCTAACTATTTAGATACGTATATCTTCTGAGACTCTGCTCGTAGGTTTGTAGGAGTCGCTGGGATTCCGCTAGAGTGATGCGCTTTTCCTCTAAGGCTTTTTCGCAACGCTGACGGATGTTTTCCACCATATCTTCAGAGTCATATTGAACGTAGCTAACCACTTCACTCATGGTGTCGCCTTTAACTACGTGTTCTATTTGGTAGCCTTTGGGCGTTAATTGGATGTGAACGGCGTTGGTATCGCCAAATAAGTTGTGCAAGTTACCCATGATTTCCTGGTATGCTCCATTGAGAAACATACCCAAGTAATAGGGTTCTCCTGTTTTGTAGGGGTGGAGTTCTAAAACTGATTTGACATCGCGCAAGTCAATAAAGCGGTCTATTTTACCGTCGCTGTCGCAGGTGAGGTCTGCTAAAATTCCCCGGCGCGTTGGTTCTTCGTCCAAGCGGTGGATTGGCATGATGGGGAATAACTGGTCGATCGCCCAACAATCTGGTGCTGATTGAAACACTGACATGTTGACGTAATAGATAGAAGCCATGATTTTTTCTAGGTCTTCCAACTCATCAGGTACGTATTCTTGCTGCCTAGTAATGTTTAAAATCTTATGACAACAAGCCCAGTAGAGACGTTCGGCTTTGGCTCGTTCCCTGAGGCGTAAAATTCCCAAGTTAAAGCGGCTGATGGCTTCTTCTTTGAATTGTGCCGCATCGTGGTAAAGCTCTTGATAATTTTCTTTGTTGATGGATTGGTAGCTTTCCCAGAGGTAATTAATGATTGGGGATTCTCCCTCTTGGGGTGGTTCTGGCGGGTCGAGGGGGACATCACTGGTACTGAGAACGTCGAAAATCAGCACCGACTGATGGGAAGCGATCGCTCGTCCACTTTCACTAATTAGTGTTGGTACGGGAATTTGCCGTTCAGCACAGGTATCTTTTAACTCTGCCACAATATCGTTGGCATAGTTTTGCATATTGTAATTTTTCGATGCGTAGAAGTTGGTTTGGGAACCGTCGTAATCTACACCCAAACCGCCACCGACATCGAGGTATTTCATGTCTGCCCCCAGCATTGCCAATTCTACGTAGATGCGACTGGCTTCTTGGATGGCATCTTTAATGACATTAATGGCAGAAATTTGTGAGCCGATATGGAAGTGCATCAGCTGTAAAGAATCCAGCAGATTAGCTTCCCGTAGCTTGTCAACTGCCTCGATGACCTCAGGCATAGTCAAGCCAAATTTAGCGCGATCGCCACTGGAGGTTCCCCACCGTCCCATACCTTGGGTGCTGAGTTTCGCCCGGACGCCCAAAATCGGCTTAATTCCTAATTGGCGATTGGCTGCAATCACCAAATCCACCTCTTCAATTTGTTCTAGAACAATGATTGGTGTTTGTCCTAGTCTTTGGGCTAACATTGCCGTTTCAATGTATTCCTGGTCTTTATAGCCATTGCAAACTAACAATGCTCCTGGTGTATCCAAGATAGCTAGAGCAATCATTAATTCTGGCTTAGAACCGGCTTCTAAACCAAATTGATGGGGCTTGCCGAATTTGACTAAATCCTCAATCAAATGCCGTTCTTGGTTACATTTGACAGGAAACACGCCACGGTAGACACCAGGGTAGTTGTAACGGGCGATCGCTTTAGCAAAACAAGCGTTCAACCGCTCAATCCGGTCTTCTAAAATATCGGAAAAGCGAATCAGCATGGGTAATCCCAAATTGCGCTGCTTCAAGGCGTTGACTAATTCAAACAAATCTAGAGAACCCCCGCGATCGCCTTTTGGCGCAACGGTAACATGACCAGCAGCATTAATGGAAAAATAAGGTTGTCCCCAACCTTCGATGCGATATAATGTTTCGCTATCCTCAATTTTCCAGGAGCGAGGTAAATCTCCTGTGTTCGTACTTGGTGGTAACAGCTTTTTTTGTTGATTTTTTTTCACTTCGGATTTGTGTCCATTGGACGGTAGTAGTACCACCTCGTCAGATGTAGCAGTTGACTCAACACCCATTTCTTCCTAACCTCTGTGTTTCACCCACGAATTAACAATTTAGCGCATTCGTTTCAGAACCGATATGCACCCAAGGTTAATTTCTGAGATAAACTCTGATTGGTCAAGAGTCATTAGTCATTTGTCATTAGTCATTGGTCATTTGTCAGAAGTGCAAAAGGCTTGAACAATGGACAAAAGACAATGGACAATTGACTAGATAAAAACTTTATTAAGTTTTGGGAGATAGCTTTGGAACGCACATTTTTAGCAATTAAACCAGACGGCGTACAACGCAAATTGGTGGGTGAAATTATTCGTCGCTTTGAAACTAAAGGTTTTACCCTAGTTGGTTTGAAGTTCCTCAAAGTCAGTCGGGAATTAGCCGAACAACATTACGATGTTCACAAAGAACGTCCCTTTTTTGGTAGCCTAGTGGAATTTATTACTTCTGCACCCGTTGTAGCGATGGTGTGGGAAGGAGATGGCGTTGTTGCAGCGGCCAGAAAAATCATTGGTGCAACAAACCCCTTAACAGCCGAACCAGGAACAATTCGCGGCGATTTTGGTGTTAATATCGGCCGCAACCTCATCCACGGTTCCGACGCTCAAGAAACCGCCCAACGAGAAATAGCTCTCTGGTTTAAGGATGAAGAATTAGTCAATTGGCAACCGCATTTAACGTCCTGGTTGCGCGAGTAGGAAGAGGGAAAGAGGACGCGGGGATGGGGAGACGCGGGGACGCGGGGAAAGAAGAAGATGCAAAGAGTTCAAGATGGGGTGACACTCTTAAAGAATTCTCCGCGTCCCCGCGTCACCGTGTCCCCGTGTCCTCTCACTTCGGTACTTCCGTCTTTTCCGGTTCTACTTGGGGTAATTCGGTGTCAACACGTTTGGCAAATCCCCAGCCTAATATCAGGAAAATGGCTGTAATCATTGCCCATTCTGGTGGGACTAAATTATCGTTGACTACTTTTAATAACAGTCGCAAGCCCACTAAAGCCACAGTTATATAGCCTGCATCTTCTAGATTTTCATACTCATCTAGCCAACGAATAAACAATCCCGCCATAAATCGCAGCGTAATAATACCGATTGTGGCACCCGTCAGCACTAGCCACTTTTCTTGAGAAACAGCGATCGCAGTTGTGACGCTATCCAAGGAAAATGCTAAATCTGTAAATGCAATCACAGGGATGGCTTGCAATAGGGAACTAAAACGCGGCCCGTGATGATGCTCGTCCTTGCCTTCTTCTGAGGTAAAGTGTTGGAATACCAGCCACAGCAAGTAGGCAGCGCCCAATAATTCAAATTGCCAGAATTGTTGTACCCAAGTGGCAGTTAGAATCAGGGTAATTCGCAACACATAGGCAACCACTAAACCAAAGTTTAAAGCTTTACGCTCAAGTTCTTTGTCTTCTAATCCTTGGGCGATGGCTGCAAGGGCAATGGCATTGTCAGCAGATAGCACCGCTTCTAAAAACACCAGTATCAGCAAGACTATCGGGGCTTCAACACTGAAATGAAAGTGGAGGTAATCAAAAATTCGGTCTAGCATTCCAATTTTCTCAAGCAGGAAAAAGTTAAAATTTGACAGGAAACAGAGATTTTTTTATTCAAGATTGCAGTAAATTGCCACCTCGATCCAGCTTAACGTGGTTCTGGTGCATTCTGAAGAGGGTTCAATTGGTGCGTTCCCCCTACTACTGGCTCATTTAGCGTGTAAGTCAATACACCGAAAGTTTTAATATTTTTCCAATGTTATGTCAATGCAATGCCGTCATCTGGCATCTAAGTAATTGTGCAGAATAAATGACTTAAGCAACTCCAAAAAATCAATTATTCCGGTTCAAGCGTTCACAGTTAACACTCAACAGTCAACAATCTTCTATAGAATATTTTTTTACTTAAAAGTCCCTTATTCCATAAGTTCTGAATATTTTTGCCATGCCAACTTTGCTGCACCCACCATCCCAGCAAATTTTCCTAACTGGGCTGGCAAAATTTGTAAACCCTCTCGCGATAAAGGCTGCACTCGCTTCTCAACTTCTGCCTTGACTGTTGGATAGAAAAACTCAAAGCTACCACTGATACCCCCACCGATGACGATCGCTTGCGGTGTCAGCACATAAACCAAAGTTGTCAAACCAATCCCCAAACACTTACCATATTCTTGCCAAAAAGTCAAAGCTTCGCTGTCTCCTTGTTGGGCAAGGATACCCAATTCGATTGGTTCCTTGAGAGTACGGCGACGAATGGCAGTAGCAGAAGTATATTGTTCCAAAGAACCTTGATTGCCGCTATTGCACATTGGCCCCTCAGGGTTAAATGAAATTAAACCGAGTTCTCCAGCAGCTCCTTGGTGTCCAACAAATAATTTGCCATTGAGCATAACTGCGCCACCAACCCCAGTCCCTAAAGTCAGAAGAATCAAATTTTGAAATTGGCGACCAGCTCCCAACCAAGCTTCTCCCAAAAGAGCGCAATTAGCATCATTGCCAATTACAGTTGGTTTACCAGTTTTAGCTTCCAACCAATCTGCTAGAGGTACATCAATCCATCCAGGTAAATTAATAGCAATTTTCGCAATCCGCGCTGGCGCATCAGCCGGGCCAGGAGTTCCCACACCAATGGCAACACTTTGATTATCTGGATCGATTTGAGCGATAGCATCTAGCAACACTGCCAGCACAGCCTCCGGTGTTGTTGGTTGTGGAGCTGTCAAAGTCAAAGATTGCAAGCAAGTACCATCAGCTGTAAAACGCCCCAGCTTAATCGCTGTTCCCCCCACATCAATGCCAATTACGTCATTAGTCATTAGTCATTAGTCATTAGTCATTAGTTATTGGGTATGGGGCATTGGGCATGGGGCATTGGTTATTCTCCCTTGTCTCCCTTGTCTTCCCCATCTCCCACCCTGCTCTTTTGCGCTAGCGTCTCTCAAAGAGAAGCTAAAGCTACATCTTTCCACTCTCCAGTTCAAAATCGACAATTCCTCACGGTTTTGGGATTTTGGTACGAAAATATTCTAAATTTTCTGTTTTATTGGGTGCGAGTCGTAAGTCAGCAACAGTCGTGGTACGAATATTTGATTGCTCTTGCCAAGTTGTAACTGGAGTACCTCTTAAGATACCAGCAAGGGCTACTGAAAGCATAAACCCGCCAGTAGCGGCGGCAATTAATGTCAGGTTATCTTTCACAAAAATCTCTCTACTATTTAGTATTTGTCATTAGTTATTAGTTATTAGTCATTAGTCATTAGTGGAAAACTAATTACCAATGCCCCATGCCCCATGCCCAATAACTACTTTCGGATTCTATTTTCTCTTCGTAAACGAGGATTGACAAATTCATTTAACCCTTCACCAAGTAGTGATAACCCTACTACCATGCATGTCATTGTTAAACCAGGGAAAAGGGTAGTCCACCAAATGCCAGTAGGTAAAGCTTCTAGTGCTTGTTTTAAATCGTATCCCCATTCTGGCACTTCTTCTGGAAGTCCTAGCCCCAAAAAGCCCAAACCGCCCAATACTAAGATTGCATCGGCGGCGTTGAGGGTGAATAGTACGGGTACACTTTGAATGACATTGAAAAATAGATATCGAGAAAGCACAGTCCAAGTAGAAGCACCCATCGCTTGAGCGGCTTCGATAAACACTTCAGTTTTGACGCTAACGGTATGGTTGCGGACAACGCGGTAATATTGGGGAATGTAAGCAATACTAATGGCGATCGCTGCATTAAAAATCCCACGCCCCACCACAAAGGCCAGTGTCACGGACAACAGCAGCCCTGGTAAAGTGTAGATGCTATCCATAATAAACAGCAACGCTTTATCCAATTTACCGCCGAGATAACCACTGAGCATCCCCAAAGGCACACCGATAATCATACTCAATGCGGTTGCCAAAATTACCACTTGCAAAGCAGCTTGAGCGCCGAACAATGTGCGAGAAAAGACATCATAACCCAGACGGCTAGTACCAAACCAATATTTAGCCGATGGTGGCTGGTGAATTGGATTTGACAGAAAATCTTTCGGATTTTGCAACCATCCCCAAGCTTGGAATACAGGAGCCAAGAATGCCAGGAAAATGAAAAATAGGGTAATGGCTAACCCTATCAGCATGAGTTTCTGGGAAAGATTGGGATTTTTAGCGAACTGGAAAAATATTGGCAACTGCCGTTTTGTAATGGCCATAAAGCAAGTTAGGAGTTATGAGTTATAAGTTATGAGTTATAAGAGTAATTTTGTCAACTCAAAATTCAACCCTACCTTGGAAGATGTTTGAAAAGTCCTGTTGTTGGTAGCAAAAAATTTTAGCTCCCCCTAAATTACCCTTAAAAAGGGCGACTTTAAGAAGTTTTCCTTTTTAAAAGGGGCTAGGGTGGATTGAGAGGTGCTGAAAATCACATCCAACCACTTTTCAAACCATCTCTAACTCCTAACTCCTAACTCCTAACTCCTAACTCCTAACTCCTAACTCCTAACTCCTAACTCCTAACTCCTAACTCCTAACTACAGATTACTTTCAATCAACTGCCGATATTCGCTCTTTTGCTTAACGCCTTTGACTTCCTTCACCAGTTCCTTGTTTTTGAACAATTGAACTGTTGGCGTTCCTGTAACGTTAGCATTTTCAGCAATATCTCGGTCTTTGTCGATGTCAATTTCCACAAAGTGAATTTTGCTGTCAAATTCATCGACTACTTTATTTAAAATTGGCTTCAAGGTATGACATGGGCCGCAACCAGGAGCAACATATTTAACTAGGAGTAAGCGATCGCTTTCATGGAATAATTTCCGTAAAGCGTAACCACCTTCATGGCGAGTTGCACTCAAGTTAAATCCAGCTTCTTCCTCAGCTTCGGTCTTTTTAGCTGGCTGATGTTGTAATTCGTTATCTGTTGTTTCTGGCTGTTGATGGAATTCTTGAATCAAGCCACTGGAAGATAACCAACGTTCTGCCAACATCGCCGCCATACAGCCAGTACCCGCAGCGGTAATTGCTTGGCGAAATTCATGATCTTGTACGTCGCCAGCAGCAAAAACGCCTTCGACGCTGGTTTCTACAGAACCCGGTTTGGTGACAATGTAACCTACTTCATCCAGTTCCAATTGTCCTTTAAATAAGGAAGTATTGGGAGTGTGACCAATGGCGTAGAATAAGCCTTTAGCACTGAGTTTGCTCTCTTCACCGGTTTTGGTATTGCGGATTTTCACTCCTTCCATGTGACCGTTACCGAAGATATCCACGGCTTCTGTGTTCCAATGCACCTGGATTTTCGGGTTGCTCAAAACTCGGTCTTGCATAGCTTTGGAAGCCCGCATTTTATCAGAACGCACTAACATGTTTACCTTAGAACCATACTTGGTCAGGTAAATAGACTCTTCTGCTGCTGAGTCGCCAGCACCAATCACAGCCAATTCTGCACCGTGAAAAATCGGTGTTGCACCATCGCAAATTGCACAAGCTGAAATACCCCGACTCCAAAATTCATGTTCGTTGGGTAAACCTAAACGCTTTGCTGTCGCACCGGTAGCAATGACTATGCTGTTGGTTTTGATTTCCCTTTCTTGCGATCGCACTGTGAAAGGACGCTGACTCAAGTCAACTGATATAACATCTTCAGTATATAGTTCAGCCCCCCAGCGCTCTGCTTGCGCCTTCATTTTATCCATCAATTCCGGCCCGGTAATCCCTTGGGGAAACCCAGGAAAGTTTTCGACTTCCGTCGTCGTCATTAATTGCCCACCAGGCAATCCCCCGGCTTGGAAACCTTCAAATACAACGGGTTTCAGGTTAGCACGTCCAGCATAAATCGCCGCTGTGTACCCTGCTGGCCCAGAACCGATAATTACTAAGTTTTCTACTGTGGGATTACTCATGACAATATATGAACTCATAACGACTACGCTTAATATAGCATAACAAATCGGGATTGGCTACACCACATGGGAAGCGCTTGGAAAACGCCTACAGCACTATGCGTTCAATACTTGTCAAAGATGCTCTTAACCCCTAAAAGTTTTCTCGCAGATATTTCCTGATAACTTCAACATCTATTTCTAGCAATTCTGCCATTTCTTGAACACTCATACCTTTATCAACACATTTTGGAGCTAATTTCAATTTTGTTTCTAGTTCTGTTTTCGGCTTTGTCTTTGCCACGATACTCTCGTACAATCGAGTATTTTTAAATGCTTCTAAATCAAGCACAGCTTCAATTTCCTCTAAAGAAAGATTTGAAAACTTATAAAATATAAAAAAGCGTTATTTAGTGTATTATGTCCCTCACCATCACCGATTTAGAGCAGCTACAAACTGAGCATCCAGAATGGCAGATGGAGCTGGTAGAGGGAAAAATCATAGTTTCTCCACCATCAGATTACGAGTCAGAGGAAATTGGCACTCGTCTCATCACCTTCTTGAATAACTGGGTAATGTCGCGCAAACTGGGACGTGTAACTGGTTCTGGTGCTGGTTTTATCTTGCCGAGTATAGAAAAAGATGATTCGGAAAAAAGAAATCTGCGTGCCCCTGATGTGTCTTTTGTTAAGGCTGAACGATTGAAGAAAACCAAGCGGGATTTTGTAGAGTTAGTTCCAGACTTGATGGTTGAGATTAAATCTAAAAGCGACAGAATTAAACCCCTGGAAGAGAAAATTCAGTTATTTTTGGAACTTGGGTCTGTAGTTGGCATATTGATTGATCCTGACAATTTGACAGTAACGGTTTACCGACTAAACCAAGCCCCAGTAGTGTTGCACAATGGAGACACACTTACACTACCAGACTTGCTACCAGGTTGGGAACTGGCGGTATCAGAACTGTGGCCACCTGAATTTGAATAAGTTACTCCACAAAAAAAATTGAAAATCTACTCAGGTAGGCAAACTCATATTTTTAAGTTGTGGGCAGTGCTGATCCCACTCTTATTGAAAAAGTTTCAGGTTTTCAATACATAGATTTTGAGATTGTGATAGAAGTTCTTAGAAGTTGGGAATACTCAAAGTTGGGTGTGCCACTAACTTGGGCAGCATAGAAAATTTCGCGTGATGCCGTAGTTACACAAATGAATTTTTGTAGCGGTGGAATGCACCATAAAAAAATTCGTAACAGGAGCAATTTCAATGATTAGCCCAACATCTGAATTATTAGAAAAAATTCGTCAACAATTTGATGCTTCTCCTTATCCGAGAGTTCCTCTAGATAAATCTCCTAAAGATAATATTAGTTCGCTATACATTCATAACTTAGTAACACCTTATTATTTAAGAAATCAAAAAATTACTGAACCTAAAGGAAAAGTAATTTTAGATGCAGGATGTGGAAGTGGATATAAATCATTAGTTTTAGCAGAAGCTAATCCAGGTGCGAAAATTGTGGGAGTTGATATATCAGAGGAATCGATTAAATTAGCTCGAAACCGCTTGGAGCATCATGGATTTGACAATGCAGAATTTCATGTATTACCAATTCAAGAATTAGCAAAACTAGATTACCAATTTGATTATATTAATTGTGATGAACTGCTGTATCTGTTTTCTGATATAGCTGTTGCCTTGCAAGCAATGAAATCCGTTTTAAAGCCTCATGGAATTATTCGTAGTAATTTACATAGTTCAATACAAAGATTTAATTATTTCTGCGCTCAGAAAGTTTTCACAATGATGGGTTTAATGGATGAAAATCCAGCAGAATTAGAAATGGATATTGTAGTTGAGTTCATGAAAGCTTTGAAAGATAATATTCATCTCAAGGCTAGGACTTGGAATTCTGGTTACGAAGGAGAAGATGGAAAAGAGCGAATTTTAATGAATTACTTGTTCCAAGGAGATAAAGGTTACACCATATCTGATATGTTTGGTGCTTTGAGAACTGCCGATCTAGAGTTTATCAGTATGGTTAACTGGCGACAGTGGGACTTAATGAAGTTATTTAAAGATCCAGATAATTTGCCTGCTTTTGTGGGTATGAGCTTACCAGAAATATCTATAGAAGAACAGCTTCAATTATTTGAACTGATACATCCTGTTCATCGGCTAATTGACTTTTGGTGCGGTCATTCCAACCAAACAAATTTTATCCCAGTTTCAGAATGGACTGACTCTGATTGGCAAAGTGCAAAGGTGGATTTACATCCTCAGTTAAAAACTCAGAATTTTCAAGAAGACCTCATAGCCTCTGTGACAGAGTGCAGAATATTTCCCATCAGTAACTATTTATCGTTTGTTGAAGAATTTATCGGTATAGATAGTTCATTGGCGCTTTGCTTATTACCTTTGTCAGAGCAATCTCAGCCAATCAATGCTCTAGTGGAGTGCTGGAAACAATTTAGACCTTTAGATCCTGTAACCTTAAAGCCTACAGATGAAGAGCAAGCCTTTTATATGGTGCAACAGTTACTACTAAGGCTGGAAAGTCTAGGTTATGTAATGTTGGAGCGCCAATCTAGTTGATACAAAAATTTTCTCTGGAATACACTGGGGACGCACAGATGTGCGTCCTATCGCGTAACAATCCATAAATGTGTAGCGGTGGAATGCAGAGTATGAGAAAGATTATTGCTTAGTCAAAAATTTTTTTATTGGTCTGATAGGAAAGCGATCGCAACTGGGTAAGTTACATTCAGAACACACAAGCACTTCCTACCCCAGGGAAAACACTTATGAAAAGCGAATTGAAAGCAAAATTTCTCCAACACATCATCGGCAAAAAAAAGGAAAACGAAGGTTTCACACTTATTGAATTACTTGTAGTAATTATTATTATCGGGATTTTGTCAGCTATTGCGCTACCTTCTTTCTTGAACCAAGCTAACAAAGGTAAGCAATCAGAAGCTAAACAGTACTCAGGCTCCATGAACCGCTCTCAACAAGCATTCTTCCTAGAAAATGGTGAATTCACTAGTGAACTGAATAAATTAGGGATGGGTATTAGAAGCCAAACTGAGAACTACATATACGAAATTAGTGGAAATTCGACTGGCGTTGCTAACAATGGTAGGTCTCTAAAAGCACCACTGAAATCCTACGTAGGCGTTGTGGCTTTGTCTACACAGGGAGGTACTAGTGAAGCAACCACTTTGGCAGTTTTGTGTGAGTCTGATGCAGTTGGTTCGCAAGCGACAGCATTGGCTCCAGCATTTGATGGCACACAACCCTCTTGTCCAGCCAACTTCGCGCAACTGAAGTCTAAGTAAAATACTTAGTCGGATCAAATTGATTGAAACATCCATAGAGTGGGTAGTATATACTACCCACTTTGATTTTTTTTTAATTCCTGCAATAGTACTTTTGTAAAAATTCTTAGCTATGACTTCTGTACAACTTTATACTAGTATCACCTCCCTAGAACAGCAAGCCCAACAATATTTCATTAAAGGCAACTACAACCAAGCTGCTAGCTACTATGAACAAGCTATTGAAACAGAACCAGAAGTGAAATCTCACTACTGGAACTTAGGATTAATGTTGCTATTGCAGGGGCAAGAGACAGAAGCACAGATGACTTGGCTGCTAGGTATAGGTGAGGGAGAAGTTCAAGAGGTTGAGCAGTGGACAGTTGAATTAATAGAGGTGCTGCAAACCGAAGCTGAACGCAGACAGACGTTAGCAGACTATAAAGTTGCTTGGGCAATTCGCCAGCATATCCGGGAAATAAATCCTACAGATGTTAACAATCTGTTGTGTTTAATTGATCTAGCTATCAAACAGGAAACGCTTATTGATGATGAATTAACTTCTTTAGGAGTGATTGAGTTAATTCAGTCAGAACCAATTGTAGATACTCAGCTGTTGTTGCATGTGTTGGAAAGTATTCTTAATTACGCTCCTTTGCATCCCGCAGTCCTAGCATTTGTAGAAGCTTGTCTAGTTCATGTTCACGATCCTCAACTTTTCATTAAAATTTTACTTCCAGCTACAATTAAAATTGCCCACTCAATGCGGCAACCAAAACTTGCGGCATTACTCCTTGAGCTATATTTACGTCTCGAACCTGAAAATTTAGCAATTTTGCGCCATTTGGCTGCTTTTTATATTAAAGCTAATGATTATTATAAAGGGATAGAAGTAGCAAGGTTATGCTACTCGCTATCAAATACATTAATTGATCAAATTTTTGCAATACACCTACTCCATCGAGGATTAATGGATTCTCCTGATTGTTGGAAAGAAGCCTGTGAAGTTTTTCAACAACAGCAAAATCTGATGATGTTACTGTTAGAAGAAAAACCTCTAAGTTTGCACTCTAACGAGGTTTTACATCTATTTAATTCCAACTATTTCGCCCCATATTTGCAAGATAATATTCAAAAAAATAGATATATTCAGAATCAAATTGCCCATCTTTGTCAGCTTAATGTAGAAAACTATGCTGGCCAAGAAGTACAGCGATATCAACAGCGAACTTCCAAAGGGCGAAATAGCAAACTAAAAATTGGATACTTGTCGCATTGTTTATCTAGGCATTCAGTCGGTTGGTTGGCGCGGTGGTTGATTCAGCATCAAAACCGCGAACAATTTGACATATATGGTTATTTTATAAATTATAAACAGATAAACGATCCGCTACAAGAATGGTATGTTCAGCAATTCAGTCAAGCTTATAAAGGTGGAATTTATAGTGAAGATATTGCTGAAAAAA
This sequence comes from Nostoc sp. 2RC, assembly GCF_014222165.1. Classification (NCBI taxonomy): domain Bacteria; kingdom Bacillati; phylum Cyanobacteriota; class Cyanophyceae; order Nostocales; family Nostocaceae; genus Nostoc; species Nostoc sp. 2RC. The sequence continues at coordinate 15,633 of NZ_JACKZU010000044.1, read as the reverse complement.
TTTACCAAGATGAGATTGATATTTTAATTGATTTGGATAGCATTACGCTAGATATAACTTGTGAAATCATGGCGCTAAAACCCGCACCTGTGCAAGCAACATGGTTAGGTTGGGATGCTTCGGGAATATCAGCAGTTGATTACTTTATTGCCGATCCTTATGTTTTGTCAGAATCTGCTCAGGAGTACTATACAGAAAAAATCTGGAGATTACCCCAAACTTATATAGCAGTAGATGGTTTTGATGTGGGTGTACCAACTTTACGCCGGGATTCTCTAGATATTCCTAATGATGCTGTCGTCTATCTCAGCGCTCAGAGAGGATTTAAGCGCCACCCTGATACAGCAAGACTGCAAATGAAAATTATCAAAGAAGTTCCCAATAGCTATTTCTTAATTAAAGGATTAGCAGACTCTGAAGCGGTGCAGAAATTTTTTATGCAGTTAGCAGAAGAAGAGGGTGTAGAATGCGATCGCCTGCGGTTTTTGCCCCAAGATCCTGCTGAGACTGTCCACAGAGCAAATTTAACTATTGCTGATGTTGTATTAGATACTTTTCCCTACAACGGAGCTACGACAACTCTAGAAACGCTATGGATGGGTATTCCCTTAGTAACCAGAGTTGGACAACAATTTGCCGCTCGTAATAGCTACACCATGATGATGAATGTAGGTGTGACAGAAGGTATTGCTTGGACAGATGAAGAATATGTAGAGTGGGGTGTGCGCTTGGGGAAAGATGAAGCTTTACGCCAGCAGGTGGCTTGGAAATTGAAAGCATCTCGACAAACAGCACCCCTGTGGAATGGTAAGCAGTTTACCTGTGAAATGGAGAAGGCTTACAAAGAAATGTGGCAGAATTATCTTGACAAAAAATAAGCTCGTAGTGAGGGCTTCAGCCCTCAAAATAGATATTAATAAGGGCTGAAGCCCTCACTACAAACATTAGAAATTATCCCAATCTTTACCATAATCTTGGACTGGATATTGAGTCCAACAATCACGCAGCCATTGCCGTCCACAAGCTTGTAAATACCAATGAACACTACTATCAACCCAGTCGTAAGGAGATTTGACTAAACCATGTTTGACTGGGTTGTAATGAATATAGTTAACAGTTGTATAGTAATGTCTTTGGGAGCGAATAGCGCGATCGCTCCAACGATACCAAATTTTTCTCTTAGTAATATTGTCCTCTATATTCCACTGTCGAGAAAGCGCACCATGTATTCTACGAAATAATTCACTTAATACATCAAAATTTTCAACATAAACCAGTAGATGATAGTGATTAGGCAAAATAACCCAAGCACAAATTCTTAAGTTCGTAGTGAGCGCTTCAGCGCTATTCTCTTCATTTACACTCCCAGCAAACCGATCAAAAATCATATCTAGCAATTGCTGACGACGAGATTCAGTGTGTATATGACACTGATGTTCATAACAAGCTACCGTTAATAAATAAAATTGCTTATCTTGTACAAGATGTGGTGGAGAGTGGGGTGGATAACCCTGGCTTAAGCGATATTGAACTAGTTCAGCTTTTTGCTCTGTTGTCAGCTTACGATACTCATACATAGATTTTTTTAGCACTGAAGTGCTTACTACAAACAATTCAAAAGTTCGTAGTGAGGACTTTAGTCCTCTTCCTCTATAATTACAAATTTAAGCACTGAAGTGCTTACTACAAACAGTTCAAAAGTTCGTAGTGAGGACTTTAGTCCTCTTCCTCTGTAATTACAAATTTAAGCACTGAAGTGCTTACTACAAACTTCTTTATAAAAGGCTTCTAAACCTATGACACAAGCTTTATCATCAAAAAGACGATCGTGATTTTGCCTCATTCTTCCCGCAATATTGCTTCGCAAAGCTGGATCTAGTCCTAATTTGACAGCAATTTCAATGTATTCTGCTTCATTTTCACCAATGGTATCTGTCACCCCCAGCATTTTCAGGAAGCTGTCAGAGTGACGACCCCGCATAAATTCTCCTGGACAGGTAACAATGGGGAGATTACAAGCGATCGCTTCTAAGCTAGTATTACCACCAGACCATGTAAATGTATCTAGATAAACATCTGAAAGCAAGTTAATCATTAGATAATCTAGTCGCTCTGGAATACTCAGAAACACACAATAATCTTCACTGTTCAAACCAATAGCAGCAAAAGCCCGCTTCAGGCGTGGCTGAAGTAAAGTACCACGCAAAAATACAAATTTAGCTTGTGGAACGCGATGAGCAATTTCTGCAAAAATAAAATCATATTGCGGTAGATACTTGAAAGGAGCTTGGCAGCATAAATAGATGACTGCATCATCTGATAGCTGAAAATCTGAGCGAGTTTTTATAACTGGTGGAATATATGGTTTAGGATAAGAAACGCCAATATTAGGCAAACGAATTAATTTTTCTGAATAATGTTCTTGGGCATTTTCCGGTTCCATTAACTCACTAGATAAAAAGTAATCAATTGTAGGTAAACCAGTTGTCACCGGATGTCCCCAAGCTGTACATTGCACAGGCGCAAGCCGCAAACCTGCCATTTGCATCGTTTGCGGATTCATCCCAATTTCAGGAAAAACTAAAATGTGCAGCTTATCAGCAATTATCTGTTCACAAGCTGCTGATAAATTATGAGGAATATGGTGGAAAACATCACTATATTCTTTAAATTGTTCAGTAACTTGATCTGGTTCATTTCCTGTGTAATAACAGTAAATTTCAAAGTTTTCATGATTGCTATGACGCAACCAACCTGTTAACCAAAGTGTTCCACTATAAGAATGAAGGTAATGTGAAACGTAACCAATGCGAATTTTTTCTTGATGCTGAAGTTTAGGTATTGATAAAGGTACACACCATTGAGGAAAGTTAGCAGCCATAATTTTATGTACTAACTTGCCGTATTGACATTGCAACTCTATATCATTTTGTGCTTGATATGATAGGTAAAAATTAGTGAGCCGACCTATACCTGCTAAAGCACTATTTTGCTCTTCTGTAGTTTTAAGAGACGTATGCTGAATTAAATATTGCAGTCCTTGAGTAAAGCGCTGACGATAAAAGTTTATTTCCTCTTTATTTTCGTATATTGATGGAACTGTTAAATGTTTGAGGATTTGAAAAGTATAATCATTAGGTAAGCAGTTAGCAGCATTCTCTGCACTTAAAATTGCTTCTTGAATACGTCCATTCCGCCGCAAATCGATGATTAATGAAAAATGTAGTCTTCCATCTGTAGGGTAAAGTTTAATTCCTTGCTGGAGAGTATTAAAATATTCGTCTAGCAGGTTTAATTGTCTATAACAATGGCTTAAGTTCCAATAAATATCTACATCACCTGATTGGATTTCTAGGAGTTTTTGATATTGCGCGATCGCTTCCTGATATTTACCTTGAACAAATAAGCTATTACCTAACTTAAAAAAAAACTGTGCTGTACTTACTTCTTTTAAATTTTTTAGAAAATATGAAGGAATTTGCTCTAGTTGTTTGCTGACAATTATCTTTTGATTTTCATTTTCTAAACAAACTCTCGCATTGATAAGAGGGAGTAAAGTTTGCCACTGAATTTCCGTCAAATCAACTACTAAGGAAATTGTTAACTCCTCAGTTATATCTATTTCTTCTTCCATCATTAGATTCATAGCTATAGCCGCTAGAAAAATATCGGCTTCTTCACCCGAAGTATCGCTGGTATCAATTAAAAGTGTAATTTTGCTCTTATCTGGGTGAGTAGCTATACTTTGAATAACTTGTTGTATTTCAACACCTAAATCGTCTTCATCTACTGACCAGTCTGGAAAAATGACTATATTTATTTCCTTCAATTTAAAATTATTTATAAAATTGCTGTTTTGCTGTTTTTCTGAAGTAAAATCTAAATTAAAATCTTGAGATAATTTATTTAAGACAGGAATAACAGAAGTTTTTCCATGAAATCCAAAAGTATTTTCCCAAGAAAAGTTGTCTATTTCTTCTATGGGTTGCTCAAAACTAAATTTAACAGCTATTTCTAAAGGTGCAAATTTAATATCTTGATCTTTAAACCAGTCATGAAAATAATGGCAGATAACCAAGTCTTCTGATAAAGAAGATGTTTTTAGGTTATCAAAATCTAACTGTGAAGATACTTCTAGTAACTTTTTACTTCTTAGGGAAAAACCACCATTGCCTACTCTATTTTTAGTTAAGTCAAGTATATCTACAGTTTTACCTTGAGAATTAACTAGATGAGTTTGTTTACGCCAAGGTGCACCAATATAATCATAATTTAAAAATTCCTCTGACCACAGTTGAGGATTGATAATAAAACCATCTCCTTGTGTAACTAAGCAAAATTCAGTATTTATAAATGAATTAAGCTCTTTAATAACAAATCGGCTATATTCAACTAAATTTTTTATAGGAGCAATTTTAATAATTTCTAATTGTGGTAAAAATTCCAAATACCTTTGATCAATTTCCTCAGATGTGAAAAATAATACTCTATTAAAGTTTACGTTTAAATTAGAAATCACTAAGCTCAGTAAAGTGAGTTCTATCTCTACGGAAGATATGGTTACTAAAGTTGTATTTTGCAGATTTATTTTATTTGTGTTTATAGCAAGTAAATAAATAGCATTATTCAATAATTCTGTGATATTAATAGCCTGTTCTATTTTAGGTAAAGTTCCACTATAAAAAGTTCTTTCAGTAAAATTATCTGCTAGGGTATCTCTGATTACAAAAGGAGGATGTTTTAAGGGAAACTGTATTTCTTCAACAGGTATATTAGATAGGATACTATTTGAATCTGTTGCATGAGTTCCTTCTTTTCCAAAACCAATATTAGAAACTAAATTTATATTTGGTAAAACACTTAAACCTTGATTTATATAACAAGCAAATAGCCAAGGATAATCCCAAGTATCAAATCCTTCATAGATACTTTGGAAAGTTGCTGACCAGTATCTAAATGCTTGTTCATCTTGGAGAATATCAAATAGCCAATTTTCATCTCTCACTTGAGGCCAAAGTGCCATAGTATCATCATAATATTGCCATGCTCTTTTCCAAGTAGCCCATCCCCAACAATGGTTATAACGAGAAAAATAATAACTATAATTTCGTGTTCTTTGTCCAAACTGGAGATTCTGTCCAGAAACCAACATGATTCTGGAATTATGACGATAGTTTTCTAATAACTCTTCACAAAAGCGGAAAAAGCTAGAGTGAGGAAGACAATCATCTTCTAAAATAATGGCTTCTTCAACTTGAGAAAATACCCAATCTAAGCCACTATAAATTCTTTTTCTACAGCCTAAATTAATATCAGAGTAATTAGTTAATACTTCACATTCCCAATCAACTTGATTAATAATAGCCCTAGCAGCAGCACACTTTTCTGCTTCACCGGGCTTATCTGTCCTTGATCCATCAGCTACCACTAATAATTTAGGGGGTTTAGCTTGACGAATTTTTTGAAAAACTTGCTCTGTTACATCAGGACGGTTAAAAATGATGAAACAAACTGGAGTTTTTAATTGCCATTCACTCATAAACTTTTACTTCTTAAATTGCAATTACAGGACTGGTAATCTGAAAACAGGATCTTCCTAAACAAGAACGTTTTTCACTAGGTAATCCCCCTCTTGATAACAGCTTAATATCTTTAAAGAAGATGGAAGTGCAGTTTTTATAAAGATAGCTGGGAATCATTCCATAAAAATCAATCCTTATAAATCCAGATTCTAGTATTTTTTTAACACCTTCTGCGTATCTGTGATCGTCTGTGTTATCAAAAATGATAAATCCCTGATACTTTACTTTAGATAAGGCAAATTCAGCACACTGATTTATATTAATGTGAAGCGTTTTGGAATTCTTCTAAAGTGCAAGAAGGTAACTGTTCTAATCCTGTTTGATTAATAAATTCTTTGTTTTCATGCTCTAAAACAATTCTAGAGGACAAAACTGGTAACAAACCTTTATATTCATCCGTTGAATGGATATTTAGTAAATTAAATTCTGGGAATTTATCATTATTAATTCCTGTATTCTTATCATAGCAAAGGTTAATTAAAACATCTGCTAATAAAAATTGTGCGTCTTCAAGATTGGTCTTTTGAGTATCAATAAGTAAAGTAATATCACTATTTTTGGGGTGATCAATAATGGCTTGGCATACATTTATCATCTGTTCAAATATTATATTTATGGATTGATTCCAATCGGGAAATATTATTAAATTTATATCTTTAAAATTTAGTTGATAACTGGTTTCTTCTGATTTTATTGCTTTTAGTACAGCATGAACGTGAATAACTTGATGTGCCGACTGTTTTTCTTCAATGCTAACAATACTAAATTCCCCCTTAAAACCATAATGACTTTGACAACCTGCTAAATAAAGAGGAAATTCTTTGCAATAATACATAAAAGAATTAATATTCCAAAAACTGACATGGGTAGGATCTTGAAATGCTCCCCTTCCATCTGTTGATGGTACACTAATGTCAATTATTGCATCTGGTTTACAGATTCTCCATATTTCGTTCATGGTATGAATCCTATCAGGTAGATGCTCAATAAAATCATGTGCTTTGATAAAATCAACACTATTATCAGGAAATGGAAAATTACCATTTAAATCAGCAATAACATCAACTTGATGACCAGCAATAACATCAACTCCTATAAAACCTTCTTCTTTATGAGTTCCACATCCTAAATCCACACAAATTAATTTTGATGGTGCCAATGGCTCAGAATTATCCATAGTGCCAATTTCTTCATTTTTATTATCAAACTTTTGTTGTTCCAAATTAATTATTTTATTTTTTTGCTTACTAGCAATTAATAATATACCATTGTTTTGAAAATATTTTCTTCCCGGATACAAGTGTTCTAATTTAATTTTTGCTTCTAATTCTATAGGATGCATAAAAATTAGATCAATTTTATCAATTGCAAAAGAACTTTGATTAATATATGCTAAATAATCTTCTGTAAATAAGCGATTAATATGAGGTGAATGGTAAATATAATAAACCATTAAATTCGCAGTTTCTATGTCAGTAAATTGGCATAGATATTTATACATTTCTGGTGGAGTCATTAAGAGATGACCCCAAGGAGGTATGGGAGAGTCACCAAAATGGAACTTTCTCCCTTGTTGATCAACAAGATTAGGTAAATGATGTCCATCATAAGCAGACCAGATGGGTGAAAACATTGAAAATAATTTGCCTCCTGGTTTAAGAGCCAGAAACATTTTATCCAAAGCTAATGGTAATTTATGAATATGCTCAAAAGTCGCAATGGAAAAAATTAAATCGTATTTCTGATAATATTCTTCGGGTAAATCTTCAATATTTTCTAGATAAAAGTTATATCTGGTTGGTGGTCTATTATTAAACTTGTAATCAGAAATATTTTTAATATCTTTAATAATTGTGCCTGTGTGAGTTATTCCTCCGGTTTCTTGTAGTGATTTTTCATAATCCGGGGTTTCAATTCCTGTCCATGATTTCACACCGAGATAGTCAAAAACAAAATCAGGAGGTAAACTTCCCCCTACTTCAAGCACATCTTTATTTTCTAATCCCACTAATTCCTGACAGATATGGGCGAAATTGACATGATAACTAAGGTTAAAATTAGATTGGCATTCTTGTATTTGTTCTTGTGTTAGCATTTGTCCCTCCAAATATATTAATTAATTTAAAAAATTATCAAACTGCTGTAGATTTTCTTTTACTTTGCTCCTTCCGCCACCCTCTTCTTCACATCCACCAACACAGTCTGATAATCCTGCCTGTTAGGATGCAATTTCACCAACCTCTCCATCAGGGCGATCGCACCCTTTATTAATTAGACTTCGGCTCGTTATTTGTCTGGGAATCGCCCTTCCCCTCTTGCTTCTGAATCTGCTCTAATACAGTTTTGTAATCTTGCCGTTCGGGGTGCAATTTCACTAACTTCTCTAAAGGTTCCATCGCACCCTTAGGATCTTTCAATTTCAAGCGCAACACAGATAGTTTTTCTAAAGCAAGTTGGTTTTCTGGTTCCCGTTGTAATACCAACTCGTAGCCCTTCGCCTGCTGCTGTAACGCTAACTCAGGAGAAACAGACGCAGCAACTGGCTTGGGACTTTGAAGAGCCTGTTGAATTGACGGAATGGTTGAAAATAGCATAGAACCCATAAACGATGCTATTGACACCATCGTTAAAATCCTTTGTCGCCGCTCAATCTGCTTTTGGCGGGTAATTAAATATTCTTCTCCTTTACCTGGCATGTCTTAATATTTGCTGCGGTAAATACTTAGGTATCAGCAAACCTCCCGCTATGAGGATACCCACCTGTTCAACAGAAACTAACATCTTGGCTATAAATTTTTCACACAAAATTCAAAACCTGACTCTAAATCTCATCGGGGTTTGTGGTATGTCAATGCTGTGTGAAGAATTTAATCCAGCGCACCCCGTCGCCTTCAAAGCAAAATCCTCTACAGTACCTAAACACAGCAACTTTAGAACTTTACGTGGTTGACTGTTGACTGTGAACCGTCAACAGCGAACAGTTTTCTTTAGTTGAAAGTCCCTTAGAAGTTTTATTCTCTGGCCAAAATATTAAAATTATATAAAGATTTGCGATAAACATGCTTAACTTACGGATGTTTGCGATATGGTAAATAACGTTTAAAGAAATATAAAGAGTAGACATTCCTACTCAATTGCAAACTTCATAATCAGTCAAAAACTTGCAAATTAGCCTGTGTTCTATCGTTAATTCGACAAACGCATTTGTTTTTTGTGACTAAAACAAATAAACTTTTCCGAGTCGCCCTGACTCAGGCGAGCTTTTCTACCTAAGGACTTCCAAGAAAACATTCTATAGAAGACTGTTGGCTGTTGACAGTTCACAGTCAACAACCAACTACCTAAAGCTGTTGTTTATTTTTTGGAGTTCCCTTATACTTTACCCACCTCATACTTTAACCCTTAGTGGGTTTATGTAAGAAGTTGAAGGAGTGCTTAGCACAATTAAAGCCTTCTGGTGGTGATTACCGTACAAAAATCAATTTTCCAGTAATTGAGTAGAGTTTGTTATGGTATAGTTAGAAAGTTAAGACTAGCTTTACCAAATCACAGCACTCTACGAGCCGGCAACAATTGCAGAATGGAAAGCAGTTTTAATTAAGCATTTACCAAACAAAATCTGAATTCAATCGAGGTTATGACTCAGCAAGTAATTCACCCAATGGTGAAATTGCAGCGTAACGTGCAATCACTCATAGAATCGAATATTATCAAGCCAAGCGATAGTATCTGGAAAATCGCTTTGCTCTACGGCAACGATTGGCAGCACTGGAAACAAGAACTATTGGACTTTGGCTTTAGTATGCAAGACCCAATTAGCGAATTGCTAGCTGTGGAAGCTTGGGATGAAGAATAGGGAATCGGGCATGGGGCATTGAGAGTGCTGAGTCAGGAGTGAGGAGTTAAGAGTTATTCTCCGTTATCTTCCTCATTTCCCTCATCCGTCTTATCTTCCCATCTCCCCACCTCCCTATCTTCCAATTTTCTAGGCTTTACAAGCAGCTAGAGCCGCAGCTAATTCCTGGGCAGTCTGATAGCGATCGCGTGGCAATGGTTCGGTAACGCGATCAATAACATCTCTCAATTGGGGACTAATGGTGGGAACTTTTGCCACATCAAACCTGAAGTGTCGCCCCCGTTGGCGGTAATACTTGAAGGGATTTTCGCTGGTGAGCAGAAAAATCAGTGTTGGCCCAATTGCATATAAATCAGATTGCGTCAAAGGTTGTCCTCGTTCTTGTTCGGGAGCGCAGTAACCTTCTGCGCCAATACGAGTACCTGGTGCTGTGCCTATTTCTTTAACTGCACCAAAATCCAGCACCACTATGCGATTTTGAAAATTCCGCACCATCAAGTTAGCGGGTTTAATATCGCGGTGGATGAGTGGAGGGTCTTGACTATGAAGATAGTCTAAGATATCGCAGGTTTGGCTCATCCAAGCGATGGCTTGGGCTGGGGTTACCGGGCCAGTGGTGGAAACACGTTTTTCTAAATCTTGCCCGTGGATTAATTCCATTGCCAAGTATTTTTTTCCAGCTTCCACAAAAAAATCATAATACTTGGGAATTCCAGGATGCTTGAGAGATTTGAGAGTGTACGCCTCACGCTCGAATAATTCTTGAGCTTTGGCGATTCTCACCATATCAGCATTCATTTGCTTCAACACCAACAGTTGTGGCGTACCCGCAATTAAACCAGCCGCATCCCAAGCCAGATAGGTAGTACCCATACCTCCTTGTCCTAGAGTCCGCAACACCTGATAATGGTGAATCGTTTGTTGCACTGACAACGGTTGACCGCAGTGGATACAAAACAAATTATTTGGGGAATTACCTTCATGAGTGCAAGTGTAAGATAAGATTCCAGGATTTCTGCCTGAGGAGACTGTTGGAAATGCATTTTCTGGCGTTTCTTGTGTCTCTTGCCAAGGCAACGAAACATCCGGTGATTTTAGCTCCCGAATTTGAAATAGTAGTATTGGGCCTCCCTGGGCGAGTTGCAAAATAGAATTGTCTGGTAGAGGGCTTTGAATTACCAGGACACCATTGAGGAAAGTTCCGTTTGTACCCTGACTAATTAATTGCCAAGTATCACCATTGCTAGCAGAATCAACTTGTCTTAGTTCCAGATGATGCCGAGAAACCAAACTATCAGTTAAAACAACATGATTGTCTGCTGCTCGACCAATGCGAATTATGGAAGAGTTTTCAAAGCACCACTGATGGAGCGGCGTTTTCTGTTGCGGTTCTAACAGGGTCAGAGTAACCACAATACAACCTATGAGGTAAGGGATTAGGGAGTAGGGGGAAATGAAGAAGATAAGGGAGGTGGGGAGACAAGGAAGAGGGGGTAGACAAGGAGAGAAGTCTGAGCGGAGGTTTCCTCCGATCAGAACTTCGGAGAGAAAGATTGCTACCTTGTTCCCTTCCCATGCCCCATGCGCCATGCCCCACACCCCATTAATGTTTAACTTTCAAGATTTGGACGCACTTTTGCCCGAATCAGTATAGCAGTAATATTATCGTGACCATTGTGTTGGTTCGCCAAATCGATTAAGTCTGTAACGCCGCGTTCTAAGTTGGCGCTAGAACTCAGTAACGGTTCCAGGTGAGTTTGCCAATGGGTTTCTAGGAGATCGTTATCTGATAAACCGTCTGATGCCAATACTAGAAGGGTATCTTCATTGATCTCGAAAAACCCCACATCGGGATTAATGGAGTTTTCATCACGTGGCCCCAAGGCTTGGGTGAGTTGGTAGGCATCAGGCCGAGCGTAAGCTATACTTGCTTCCACTCCCCTGGTAATTTCCCGTTGCCCGACTTCGTGATCTATTGTGACTTGTTCTAATCCCTGCTTGCGCGTCACGCGATACAGACGACTATCTCCCACATGAGCGACTGCTGCTTGGGTGTCTTGAATTAAAAGCATGACCAAAGTTGTGCCCATACGCCCAACTCCAGAACGAGCATCTTGTTGATTGAGCTTGTAAATCGCGTCATTAGCTAAATAAACTGCCTCACGAATGCTATTTTCTGTTGGCAGTTGATTGGGAGTCCAATGTTCTTGAAAATATTGCCTGAGAGTGTTGACTGCTAATTCACTGGCTACCTCGCCGCCAGCGTGTCCGCCCATCCCATCACAGAGAATGTACAAACCATGCCCTTGAAGAATTCGAGTTTTGGGCAACTCCAACTTTTCAATTTTGGTTTCAATACCAAAGTAGTCTTCGTTGTGATGGCGTTGACGCCCAACATCTGTGCGTCCTGCATCTTCTAAACTACTTAACTGCATTGCCAGCACGACGGTTGGCATATCATCAGTTTTACTAATGATATCTTCTGGGTCTTCTGATTGCACAATAGTAGGCACAACAGTATGTTTCTCCTGTACTGGGGGCAAAGTTCCACTTCCTAGTGCTTCTAGTTCTACGGAAATTTCCTGCAAACGCGATCGCAACTGTGCAATGGTTTCAATCTTACCTGCCTCCAAATCCCCTAACATCTGCACCACTGAACCAAATTGAGTGCGTTGAGTTTGTCTAAATAGCGTTTGCCAAACCCGCCCCAAAGCTTGGATATTTAACGGTTGTTCTGAACTCACAGATAGACTTTGGTCATCTTCCTGATTATTCAGTGAATCTACATACAATCTTTGTAGCGCCAGCGTTTGATCTTCATCCAATCGCAAATTCGACAATTCCAATAAACTTTGACGACAATTCACTGGTTCCAATACTGACCAAAGTAGGGTCATTTGATAACACCAGTGTAAAATCTTTAACGAACTCGTTGTTTCTTCTTGCCACGAATCAAGTAAAAGCTGCCAATTCGAGCGGTCTTGGATTACTATTACCTGTTTATCTCCTTGCTGCCATGCATCGTGAATCGGTGGTATTCCTGGGTGGTCTTGGTATTGTAAAGCAATGTAAAGTTTAGCAACACTGGGAATTGTATTTGCAGCCACTGATGGCGTTACCACATCCGATTGCTGATTTCCTAATATTGCTTCAATAGGTGATATTTGATACGGTTGACAGTCTAAAACCCTCGCCTCTACCTCTGTAATATTTTCTAGACAAGGCAGGGATTCTAACAATTGGTAGCGCTCCTGAGAATCTAAATAGGAGCCTGATGTCATTTCCAAAGTAGCAGGTGGAGGAGATGAGGGGGATGAGGAGGATGAGAAAGATAAGGGAAAATTTACTTCCCCTGCTTCCCCATCTCCCCGATCTTCAGTTGTTTCTTGAGTAATAATTGCCCAAAATACTGTTCCACATTCCGTACCACAGTTGTGACAGCGTAGCGCATTCACTGGAACATCGGTACTACATTCAGGACAGACTTTATGAGTCAGGGACGTGCCACATTTTTGACAAAATTTGTTGGTATTAGGGTTTTCAAATTTACACTGAGGGCAAATCAGCATAGTGGAAGTTCCTTAATTCCCGTTCCAAGGTGGTTCTAGCCACTAAAATCCAAGGTGCCAAATTGGCTGCCCCTGACTACAGTAGACTTACAATAGATTGTAGTTTTAACGGTGAGTTTTGGTGGCAGTATTAATTCTGACGCAGGAAAAATTTTAATGGGAATAGGGCAGGGGGGAAAGGGAAAAGGGGAAAGGGAAAAAGAGAGGGGTCTTCGCTTCCTCCTGTGACCTTTACCTTTGCCCCTTGCCCCTTGCCCTTTGCCCTATTTCCAAGATTCTGGCAACTGCGGCGGTTCGGCATCAAACCATTTTTGATAAATTTGCTTGTAGGTGCCATTGGATAACAAAGTGGCTAGGGCTTTGTTGATTGTCTCCAGGTGGGGGGAGTCTTTGGGTGTGCCAATACCGTAGTATTCTTCGGTGAGTAGGTTGGCAACAACTTTGATGCCTTTGAGTTTACCATTTTTAATTGCATACAAGGTGGCGAAAGCATCGCTAACTACAGCGTCAACATTGCCGTTGAGCAAGTCTTGAAAAAATTCAGGCCCGGAGTTAAAAGTACTGATTTTGGCGTTGGGAATGGTTTTGGCGAAGTCTGCCCCAGTGGAACCTATTTGTACGGCAATTTTTTTTCCTTGGAGACTGTTGAAGTCTCTGATATTTTGATTGTCTTGGCGGACAGCGATCGCCAGTCCGGCTTTAAAATAAGGTCGTGAAAAAGCAATTGTTTTTAGGCGTTGAGGGGTAATTGTAATCCCACTAATTGCGGCATCAACTCTTTTGGCTTGCAAAGCTGATATCATGCCATCAAAGGGTAAATTTTCAAAATCAACTTTAAACTCTGCCACTTGGGCGATGGCATTCATCAAATCAATATCAAATCCCTCTAACTTGCCGCTAGCTGTTTGGATTTCAAAAGGGATAAAAGTAGGGTCTGTAGCAACCTTGAGAAGTTTAGCGTCTTGCTTGGTACTGGGATAGAAACTGTTACAACCAAGAATCAGCAACAGACAACCTAAGCTCGAAATTAGCTGCTGCCACTTCCACTTAATTAATTTCACTATAGTAATTCTGTTCTATCAGTCAATTTTCGTGATGCTTATGATGATGTTATAGAAAGAATACATTCATCAACAAATAAAATCTACACTGGATTTTAATTACTGGCAGAATTCACCAATTCAGCAGTCAGAATTGGCTAACTCCAAAAAGTAAATTATTGTGCTTTGGGTTGTTGACTGTTGGCTGTTGACCGAAGGAAACAAACGATACAAGCCCCTAAATTTATTTATGAGGATAATAATTTTGAATTTCCTTGTATTGTTCTTTAATTGTTGATTTTGAATTGCTTATGGCTTCCACCACGCATACTTATCAAATTGCTGATTTGTTTACCGAACAAGCCAAAAACCTCGCACCTTTAACCTATGGCACAGAGTTAACTAAAATCGTTACTGTCAGTTTTACTTATGGTTTAGCTGACCCAAGTCTTTTTCCCTATGCTGATTTGGCAGCTGCCACTGCTAGTGTACTGGCACAAGAAGCCGCCGCCGCTCTTAATTACGGCCCGCCTTCAGCTCAACTCTACGAGCAAATTATCCTCCGGTTACAGGCTCAAGGAATTGCTGCCGATCGCGATCGCCTCCTCATTGGCTACGGTTCTGGGCAGATTCTCGGCTTACTACCAGATGTATTTATCGAACCTGGTGATGTGGTAATTGTGGAAGGCCCTACCTTCTTGGGAGTTGTTGTGAGATTTGTCCACGCTGGTGCAAGCTTGGTTACCATTCCTGTGGATGAGTTGGGAATGAATGTGGATGTTCTAGAAGAAACTTTAAGGGATTTGAAAAAACAGGGCATTCGACCCAAGTTTATTTACACCATTCCCACCTTTCACAATCCCACAGGCACTACTATGCCTTTATCTCGCCGCCAAAAATTAGTAGCACTGGCGGCTGAATATGGAGTGCTGGTGGTGGAAGACGATGCTTATAAGGATTTGCGTTTTCAAGGAGAAACAGTGCCTTCCTTGGCATCCCTTGACCAAGAAGGGTGGGTGTTATACGTGAGTACCTTCTCAAAAATTATTGCGCCTGGTGTCAGGTTGGGCTTTGCTTGTGGCGATCGAGCTATTATTGAGCGCTTGGCAATGTTCAAAAGCGAGGGGCCTGTGGGGCCTTTTGTGAGTCATGTAGTTGGTTGCTATTGTGCCACAGGCAAGTTAGATGCTCACATTCAGAAGTTAATTGTATCCTACAGACATAAGTGCAATTTGTTGTTAGATGCGATCGCTGCTGAATTTCCCAGCGATGTAGTTGCTTTACCCCCAGACGGTGGCTTTTTCGTTTGGTGTAAATTACCGCAGAATATCAGCGCCAAAGCACTCCTGAATGTTTGTGCAGAACACGGCGTGAGTTTTCTACCAGGAACTCGGTGCTACGCCAACGGCCAAGGCGATGATGCTATGAGGTTAGCTTTTAGCTTTCAACCAAATGACAAGATTGTTGAGGGAATCGCTACCCTTGGAAAAGTGTTGCGCCAATGGCAGCCAGGACTTACGCAACTGGCACAGGCGATCGCTAAATCATAGTATTTGTGTACTATTACAAGTACTGCAACTAGCACG
>NZ_JACKZU010000449.1:0-6014 GCF_014222165.1 Nostoc sp. 2RC | reverse complement strand
GTCCCCACTCACTCAGCGCTGTGAGTAGGCGTTGGTTATCAAAGTCTTCACGTACAGCAACCCGGAAAAAGCGATCGCCTAGTTCTTTAAAGCTAAGGCAATCGCGGATTAAAATCTGATGGTGCTTGAGTAATTCTTGCTGTAACTGCAAAGTGGATTTTTGAGACTCAACCAGTAAAAAGTTAACAGCACTTGCTTGGGGTTGCAATCCGGGAATTTTAGCTAAACCCTGAAAAAGTTGTTTTCGTGCGGGTGGTAGCCATGTCCAGGTTTGCTGTTGAAACTCTCGATCCTGGAGTGCCGCAATTGCCGCCGCTACTGCTAGCGTATTTACAGGCCAGGGGTCGCGCCATTGTTGCCACTTGGACAGGCTGTCGGGGTGAGCAATGGCATATCCCAATCGCAGTCCTGGGAGACTGTAAAATTTTGTCAGCGATCGCAATATTACTAAATTCGCATATTCTTGCACCACTGGAATTAAGCTTTGTTCTTCATTGGGCGGCACAAAATCCATAAATGCTTCATCCACCACTACCAAGGCAAATTGTTCTAGGTAGGGCAAAATTGAGTCCCGCGAAAATAACTTGCCTGTTGGGTTATGGGGGTTGTTCAGCAACAGTCCTTTGTCTTTGGTCTTTTGTCCATTGTCAAGAAATAATGACAAAGAACTGATGACCGATGACTCTTGACCGATGACTAATGACAAAGGACACTCCAGCACTTTAGCTTTGTACGCTGCTAAGGTTCGATAGTAGTCGCCAAAGGCTGGAGTTATTAAAAGTGTTGCCGCCAATTGAGCTAATTCTCTACCTATTAAAGTAAGTAATTCTGCTGAGCCATTACCCGGCAGAATCCACTCATACGGCAATTGATGGAAGTGACTGAGAGCTAGTCTCAGTTCACTATAGTTTGGGTCTGGATAGTGCTTAATATTACCAAATGCAGACGCGATCGCAGCGATCGCGCTGTTTGGTGGCCCCAGAGGGCTGATGCTAGCAGAAAAATCCAGAATAGCATCAGGGGGACAGCCAGCCAGTGCTGCTGCCCAGGCTAAATTTCCCCCGTGTGCTGGTTGCCGCATCAAAAAAAGGTTTCCTGAAACAAAGCCTATGATTTTGGGGGTGCTACCCTTTCTCTAAATAGCTTCCCTGCTGAGAAGGCAGGAACCTTCGTCGCCGGAATTTCCATTTTTTCATTGGTTTTCGGGTTGCGACCTTCACGAGCTTTACGTTCCCGTGATTCAAAAGAACCGAATCCCACCAGCGTTACTTTATCGCCAGAGGAAACCGCCTCAATAATCGTTTCCAGTGCGGCTGTTAAAACGGCATCGGCTTGTTTCTTGGTAACACTAGCCTTTTCAGCTACGGCATCAACTAATTCACCTTTGTTCATGTCAAACTCCTAAGTTTACTTGAGATTTTTTTACTGATGTACATTGATACATCTGTACAGAAATCTCTGTTGTTAGAAATACAAAAATCATCCTTTGGGAGTATTTTTACTCAAAACGGCTGTACATCCCATCGGCTCGACTTTTCAATGAATCATTCTAAGGTGTTGTAGCCTGATGTGGATAGATGAAACCATTAATTTATATAGATTTCAGGATTTTTTGTAGTTTTAGGGTACTTGTTACACTAAAAACTAGCACAAAAGTAGGAAAAAATACCTAGTGAAAACCCTAGTTATGGCAGGAACAAGAGGTGGGGAGATGGCGGGGTGGGGAAGTGGAAACATGGGGAGAGAAGTTAAAGGGGAAGCTTACAACCTAGACGTTGAGCGGCTTGCTGTAGGCATCTCAACTTCTCTTTAGGGAGACCGTGGTACAACTTGCTTTGAGTATTGCTTCACTTTCTCGTAGGCTTTCTTAAGCATCTGGAAATGTGGCTGTGACAATCTGCCGGAGATTACGATTTATAAACTTCATCAAATTAAAATTCACAAACAATTCTTTAAGGAACTTCCAAGTAAAAAAATATTCCATAGAAGACTGTTGACCCTTCTCCTATGGTCGCCGCTACGCGTAGCTTGCTTCCACGTAGTGGTACGACTTCGCTCAGGGTCAAGGCTGAGCGGAGTCGAAGCCTTGACTGTTGACGGTTTGCAGTCAACAGTCAACCGTCAACAATCAACATTTATTACTTGACAAATTGGGGCATAATTTCCGCAGCGGTAAATATTCCATAAATGCCGCGTTGTTGCAATTGTCTACCAGCTTTGAGATAGCCGAAAGCAGGGCCGCAGACATTAGCTGCCATGCTGGTTTCATCTCCCAAAGTAAAGGTATGGGTGGAGATTTTACCTTCAAAGGTGCGTCCTGTTACCTTAACGTTGGTGCTGAGGGGCTTTTTAGGATTGCGAGTATCGACTACACCACCAACAGTAACGCGATCGCGTCCCACGATTCCCGCTACTTCTAACATCACATCATCGGCATGTTCCATGTTCTCCAAGGTCAGCACGCCATTAGTTTTATCTAACAGTGCTTCCACCTCTGCATCAGTCATTGCCCTGGCAGTTTCCACTGTATAACCAGGCATGTGTCCGATATCTTCGCGGACAGTGGCGCGGTAAGCCTCCCAGTTGGCAATTCCCACACCAAAGGTAATTTCTACTTTATGAATTTCGGCATAGCTTTGGGCGGCTAGGGCGGCGGCGGCGGTTAACAGTCCAGGAGTAGCACCGCATCCTGTCATATAGGTAATTCCCGCTGCTTGGAGTTCATCTTTCATCGCCAGTAATTGTTCTACTGCACTAGTGCGCTTAATAGCATCCACTAGTACACCCCGCCAACCAGATTCGATAAACTGCTTGGCAACAGAGGGAATAAAATCATTTGGCAGATTAGGTAAAGCCAAAAAATACCCATCTACAGGCTGACTACTAGCGATTAAATCTTGAATACTGTTATTGCTTAATGTGCCAACAGGCTCTAGATAACCTAACGAACCTTGAGATTGATACGTAGCGATACATTCTTGAGTGTTTAAACCTTCTGTGGCGTAAGCATAACCTTTTTGATCTGCTGCTGCGACTAAAATCATTTCGCGTTTGCCAGCAAGTACCTTGGCGGCGGCTTGTCCAAGTCCACCGAAACCTAGAACTCCTATGCGGATTGTTTTGTTTCCTTGTTCTGTATTCATAGTCAATTTGTTGAGTTGAGTTAACAGCTTTCAGTATTTACCGTGTTGGCTGATGGCTACTGGTTCTTTTTCAACCGGGAACCAGTACTCAGTAATGTTACCTCCCCAAGCAACGCATCCTCTGTAAATGCAAGGCTTTTCAACCTCATACCCCTATTTCCTTGCACTTTTTTCTCTGATGATACCCTGAAAAGTTTGAAACATAAGGATTTTATCGTTATTCAACAAGCCCTAATTATTTTCAACAGGACTTACGCAATAACTACGATTTTACGTTATCACAAGCGTACTCCTACGGAGAAGCAAGCCACGCATTAGTGCAGCGTGTCGCAGACAAGCGTCTCGTAGAGAAGCAAAGTAATCGCCAAAAACTCTGAAATTGCTTACACTACGTTACGATCGCAATGACAATATCGGTGTTGCGTAAGTCCTATTTAATTTCCTCTCTTAACCACTGCCTAAATGCTGGATCTCTATAGGCAGGCAAGAGGCAATAGGCAATAGGCAACAGGGTTATAAAAAGTAAAGTGTACGGAATTTTGTTCAAAAATCAAATAGGATTCATATATTTAATATTTCTGTTATATGGAAGGGCTTTATTAAGTCACATTGAGTTGGAAAAATAAATTTAGGACTTACGCAACGCCGACATTGTCATTGCGACCGAAACGTAGTGTAGGGAAGCAATCCCAGCGTCAGGGGGGATTACTTTGCTATCGCTCGTAATGACGGAATTACGTTATTTTTGCATAAGTCCTGAAATTGAAGAAATAAAATTAGAAATTAGTCAATTAAGATTAAATAATAATTAATAATTTTAGCTTTAGTTGCTCAACTTGGAAATTCCGAAAAAATATGCAATGCAGGTTGGCTTGAAAATGTAGTTACGCTAAGATTTACAACACGAGAATGCAATAGATTTATTATGAAAATTAAGGCGGTTATCTGGCAAGAAGATGGTGTTTGGTGTGCATCTGTACCAGCTTTACCAGGATGTCACACTTGGGGAGAAAGCTACGAACATCTATTAGAAATGCTTAAAGATGCAATCCAGGGTTGGCTTGAAGTTGCTAGCCAGCAGGAAGAACTTGAACCGGATAAACAGCTGATTGAACTATCTCTATGAAATCAGTTTCTGGTAAAGGCTTATGTAAAATTGTTGAACGGTATGGCTGGAATCTGAAACGGATTACTGGCAGTCACCATATTTATGCAAAGGAAGGTGTTATTCTCTCTATTCCTGTTCATGGTAATCGTGATTTACCGATTGGAACACTTAAAGGACTGCTTAAAGATGCAGGTCTTAGCGAAGAAGACATAGACTAACAACGATTGATTGAAAATTACTTAATTAGCCCGAAACTAAAAATTTCGGGCTATGGTTGATTTTAGATGAATTAAAAATCCAAAATCTCAAATCTAAAATTACTTGCCGTTGCCGTTACCGTTATTACCATTGCCATTGGTTGCTAGGACGCGTTCGGCGAGTTTATCGGGAACTTCTTGTAAATGGTCATAGACCCAGTGGAAGGAACCAACGCCTAAGGTGAGCGATCGCAACTCTACAATAAAATTCTGCATCTCTGCTTGTGGCAAGTATGCAACTACTTTATCCCAGCCTTGCCAATCGCTTCTGCCTTCGTAGCCTAAGATTTGTCCCCGTCTCCCACTGAGTAGTTGCAACACTTTGGAAGTGAATTCGCTTGGTGTTGTCACTTCTACATGCAAAATTGGTTCTAATAGCGTGGGTTGTGCTTGGGGTATCCCCGTTTGCATAGCTAAGCGGGCGGCTTGTTTAAAGGCTTGTTCGGAACTATCCACGGTGTGGTAAGAACCGTTGGTTAAAGTTACCGCTACATCCACCACGGGGAAGCCCAGAGGCCCGTGTGCCAGAAATTCCCGCACGCCCATTTCTACGCCAGGGATGTATTGTCTCGGAACGACACCGCCGACGATGGTTTCATTAAAGTTAAATCCCTCGCCCCGTGGTAGGGGTTTAATTTCTAGGAAAACATCACCGAATTGACCGTGACCACCGCTTTGGTGTTTGTACCGTCCATGAACTGAAGCCACCGTTTTGCGGATGGTTTCTTTGTAAGGAACTTGCGGTAAGTGGGTTGTCATCGGCAAGTTATATTTGCGGCGCAGTCTATCTAAGGCTACTTGCAAATGAATTTCGCCTTGACCCCAGAGGATAACTTCGTGGGTGTCGCCGTGTTGTTCCCAAGCCAGGGAACAGTCTTCTTCTAACAGCTTAGTAATAGCTGCGCTGAGTTTAACTTCATCGTTGCGCTTTTCGGGTGTAATGGCCAGGGCATACACAGGTTCCAACTGTTCAGCTTTGGGTAATTGCATTGCTGAGGCTTGGTCTGTGGAAATTGTATCCCCGGTCTTGATTCCTTCTAAGCGACTCAAGGCAACAATTTCACCAGCAGCAACTTCGTTCACTAATTGCTGTTGTTGTCCCATGAGGCGATAAATTCCACCGGTGCGAACGCCATTGAGGACAACACCATCGGTTAATTTACCCCGCCAAACGCGCACTAGAGAAAGTTTGCCACCTTGGGGAGTGTAGAAAGTTTTGAGTACCTGTGCTATGGGAGTATCGCCTTTGATATTTTTTAAGCGGCGTTCTGCTGCGGTTTCTGGTTCGGGGGCTTCCCGTAACAAAGCTTCTATTAAAGGTCTAACACCATAATCTTGTTCTGCCACACCAAAGAAAACCGGGACTACTAAATCTGCCCCTAATTCCATTTTTAAATCTTTGAGGATTTCTTCTTGGGGTGGTTCGATATGTTGAACTAAGCTGAAAAGTCACCTTTTCAACTCGTCTTCAGAACCGGACGTGACACTTTCGCGTCATCCGGCTCC
>NZ_JACKZU010000448.1:0-5974 GCF_014222165.1 Nostoc sp. 2RC | reverse complement strand
CTCCCACACCTCCCACACCTCCCACACCTCCCACACCTCCCACACCTCCCACACCTCCCACACCTCCTGCTTGCCCAATGCCCCAGCCCCTTGCTACAATTCCTCACTTGGTTGCTCTAGCATTTCAGGTACTAAAGCTTGGTTAGTTTTGCGCTCGTCTGGTGATTGCTCGCGAATCACATCGTCCATTTTTGGAGGATGTTTGATTTTGTCAAGTACCTCTGGACTTAATTGTGATGTATCGCTTTCTGGATTCATCTTTTCTGCTTGGTTAGGAACTGTTTCCTTATTCATGGTTTTTACCCGGACTCATAGGCCAAGCTTAGATTTTTTAGTTGCAAGGCATACACTACCTTGGGACTTAAATTGTTATTTATACCAATTCGCAATTAACAGGATGTTTTAAATAATAAAGTCTAATTAATAACATTTGAAATTAAGTAGTTTCTATAAATAATCGAACTCAGTTAAATTAGTGAGTTATTTTACAGAATTATTTTCAATTACGTTAATTTACTTACATTCATTACGCAAAAATAACGTAATTACGTTATTACGAGCAATAGTGTAGTAGTTCCACTTGACGCGGGGATTGCTTCCCTACACTGCGTTTCGCTTGCAATGATAATATCGGCGTTGCGTAAGTCTTGACTTATCTTAGACTCTTAAAATGTGGGCTTCTGTACCTGCTATTGTATCTACATTTAGTATATTTATTTACTAACTTTTGACTAGATACTTTAATTAGCTATTCAGACAGGAAAAGGTAATACATGCTAGAATTATATCAGATAATGGCAATTATTCAAGAGCAATTTAGAATAATTTTGCGCTGTGTCGAGTAAAAAAGCTAAAATCTACGATTTTTGGAGATTTTTAGGTTATGACAACCTCACAGGAGAGGATTATCCCGACAGACTTGCGAAACGAAATGTCGCAGTCTTATCTGGAATACGCCATGAGCGTGATAGTGGGTCGGGCGCTGCCAGATGCAAGGGATGGTCTAAAACCTGTGCATCGTCGCATTCTCTACGCAATGCACGAGCTAGGTCTGCTGCACGATCGCCCGTTTAAGAAATGTGCCCGTGTGGTGGGGGAAGTATTGGGTAAATATCACCCCCACGGTGACACGGCTGTGTATGATGCTTTGGTGCGGATGGCGCAGGATTTTTCCATGCGATCGCCTTTGGTAGACGGGCATGGTAACTTTGGTTCGGTGGATAACGATCCGCCAGCGGCAATGCGATATACAGAATGTCGCTTGCAAGCTTTAACTAGTGCTGGCTTATTACACGATATTGAATCAGAAACCGTAGACTTTGCGGATAACTTCGACGGTTCCCAGCAAGAACCCACAGTACTCCCAGCCCGGATTCCCCAATTACTGCTCAACGGTTCCTCTGGGATTGCCGTGGGTATGGCGACGAACATTCCGCCACACAATTTGGGGGAATTAATTGACGGCTTGGTGGCACTGATTCACAATCCAGAAATCACCGATATCGAATTAATGCAGTATGTCCACGGCCCCGACTTTCCCACTGGGGCACAGATTTTGGGGACAGCTGCCATTCGGGAAGCTTACACCACCGGACGCGGTTCCATTACCATGCGCGGTGTCGCCAGCATTGAAACCATCGAACAGCGGGGACGCCCAGATCGAGAAGCAATCGTCATCACCGAATTGCCCTATCAAACCAACAAAGCGGCGTTAATTGAAAAAATCGCCGAAATGGTGAACGAAAAGCGGCTAGAGGGCATTGCAGATATCCGAGATGAAAGCGATCGCGACGGGATGCGGATTGTCATCGAACTCAAGCGCGATGCTTATCCCCGCGTGGTTTTGAACAACCTCTACAAGCAAACACCACTGCAAGCCAACTTCGGCGCTAACATGTTGGCATTGGTGAATAGCGAACCCCTAGTACTCACCCTCAAGCAATTCTTAAGCGTCTTCTTGGATTTCCGCATCGAATCCATTGCCAGACGCACCCGCTACGAATTGCGAAAAGCTGAGGAACGCGACCACATTTTACAAGGGTTATTAATTGCCCTGTCCCACCTAGATGCAATTATTAACTTGATTCGCCATGCCCCAGATGCACCCACAGCCAAAGGCGAATTAATCGAAACCTACGGACTTTCGGAAGTGCAAGCCGATGCCATCTTACAGATGCAATTACGGCGGTTGACTGCCTTAGAAACCGACAAAAATTGTCTGGGACACGAAGAATTACAAACCAAAAATGCCGATTTGCAAGATATTTTGGCACGGCGGGAGAGGGTATTGGAAATCATTGAAACCGAAGTCACCGAACTAAAAACTAAGTTCGCCACCCCCAGACGCACGGTAATTTTACCAGGGGAAGGCGAAATCGACGAACGTGACTTAATTGCCAACGAAAAAGCCGTAATTTTACTAACAGAACAAGGCTACATTAAACGGATGCCCGTGAACACCTTTGAAGCCCAAAGCCGTGCTACCAGAGGTAAAGCCGCCGCCAAGGTCAAAGATGATGACACCGTTGAGCATTTCTTAACTTGCTGCGACCACGACAGCGTTTTGTTCTTTAGCGAACGCGGTGTAGTTTACTGCCTCAAAGCCTATCAAATTCCTGTGGGTTCCCGCACCAGTCGCGGTACTCCCATCGTGCAAATGCTACCCATTCCCAAGGAAGAGAAAATTACCTCCATTGTCCCCGTTGACGAATTTAGTAACGAGGAATATCTGGTGATGCTCACCAAAGGCGGTAACATCAAAAAAACCGAATTGGCAGCCTTTAACAGCATTCGCGCCAATGGCTTAATTGCCATTTCCCTAGAAGAAGGCGACCAACTCCGCTGGGTACGACGCGCCAGAGTAGAAGACAGCGTAATTATTGGTTCTCGTCAAGGAATGGCGATTCACTTCCGGTGCAACCACGACCAACTGCGTCCCTTGGGTAGGGCGACTCGTGGGGTGAAAGCCATGAAGTTGAAAAATAAAGACGAATTGGTGGGTATGGATATTTTACCTGCGGCAATTCTCGAAACCTTGGATACAGTTACAGAAGCCGAAGTTGAAGAAATTGAAACCGAAGAAATCGAAATCAATGAAGAGTCAGCAGAAGTTCCTGGTAATGCCAGTGTCGGCCCTTGGGTGTTGGTAATTACAATGGCAGGCTATGGAAAACGCGTACCAGTGGCTCAATTCCGCCTGCAAAACCGTGCAGGTCAAGGTTTAATGGCCACCAAATTCAAAAACCGTAAAACCAAAGACCAACTAGCAACTCTACGCATTGTGAACAACGATGGCGAAGAAATCATGATGGTCACCAATCGCGGTATTATTATTCGGCAAGCTGTAAATGCAATTTCCGTACAATCGCGATCGGCAACTGGAGTCAGAGTGCAGCGTTTAGATGAAGACGACGCCATTACCGGAGTAGCAATAGTTCCCCCTGATAGTGGTGATGCAGAAGAAGCAGAGTAAAAAACAGGGGAGGCAAGGAGAGAAATTAACCTCCTTACCTCCTTCGTTGATTGCCTTAGCCAGTGGTATTTTGATGGGGGTGACCGTCGCCCCCGTCGGTGCGTGGTTCCTAGCTTGGATTGCTCTAGCTCCCCTGTGGGTATTGCTTGTTACCTCTTCAAAACCCAAACACCAATTCCCCCCTGCCTTCCTCTGGGGCGTCGCCTTTCACGGTATCGCCCTCTCCTGGATTAGAGGAATTCACCCCATGACTTGGTTAGGTGTGCCGTGGTTGCCGAGTTTGGCAATCACGCTTTTTTGTTGGGGATTTATCACTGTTTTGGGGGGAATACTGGTTAGCATTTGGGCAGCTGTAATGGTGCGTTTGGGCGAGCAAAAATCTTGGCTGCGTGTATTAATTGGTACGGCTGTGTGGTGTGGTTTAGAGAGTCTCTGGAGTGCTGGGCCTTTGTGGTGGAGTTCTCTGGCTTACACACAAAGTCCGCATAATCTCGTAATATTACACCTTGGTCAACTCTCCGGGCCGAATGCTGTGACTGCGGCAATAGTCGCTGTGAATGGATTGATTGCTGAAGCATGGAGGAACCATACACACACAGAGAACGCAGAGAGAATTTCCTCTGCGGCCTCTGCGCCTCTGTGGTTCGTTAATAAATACTTAGTTACTGGCGTTGGACTATTAATTAGTTTACATTTAATAGGTTTTATTTTATACAGTCGTCCCATCGCCCAAACACCAGAAGCGGCGTTGAAAGTGGGAATTGTTCAAGGTAATATTCCTAATCGGCTTTTGCGGAGTTCCGAAGGATTTCGTCGCGCCGAAGAAAATTACACCAAGGGATACATAAGTTTAGCCAATCAAGGTGTCGATGCAGTTCTCACCGCCGAGGGGGCTTTACCTGTTTTCCAGCGTAACTTGATGACAACTGCTTTAGTGGCGGCGGTGAAGGAAAAAGGCGTAGTGGCTTGGATTGGGGCTTTTGGCGAAACAGGGCGCAGTTATACAATTAGCTTGTTTACTTTTAATAGTCGAGGGGAAATAGTCAGTCGCTACGACAAAGCGAAATTAGTACCTTTGGGAGAATATATTCCCTTTGAAGAAATTTTAGGTGGCATAGTTGAGCGGTTGTCGCCTTTGGAAGCACATCAAGTTGCGGGTGCAGCAAATCAGATATTTGACACTCCTTTTGGGAGAGCGATCGCTAGTATATGTTATGAATCTGCTTTTCCCGAACAATTTCGCTATCAAGCTGCGGCGGGGGGACAATTTATTCTCAGTTCCTCTAATGATGCTCATTACAGTCCATCCATGCCATTCCAGCATCACGCCCAGGATATCATGCGGGCAATTGAAACTGATAGATGGTCAGCACGGGCAACTAACACAGGATATTCAGCCTTTATAAATCCTCACGGGAGAACTTTGTGGATATCTGGATATAATACTTACGAAACTCATGCCGAAACAATTTATCGCCGACAAACAAAAACTTTATATGTGCGTTGGGGTGATTGGTTGACACCGTTGTTGTTAATCTCCTCTGGAGGACTTTGGCTATTTCAAAAGAGGTAAAAAATGCAAAGGAATTCATTATTTACTCATCGGATAGCAGTATTGGCAACAATGCACCAAAAAGAAAAAGCGATCGCTCCAATTTTAGCAGCAGAATTAGGAATTCAAATTATTGTTCCTCAAAATTTTAATACTGATGCTTTTGGGACATTTACTAGAGATGTTCAACGTCCAGGCAATCAAATTGCAACTGCTAGATTGAAAGCCAAAAAAGCATTAGAATTGACTGGTGAAAGTTTAGCATTAGCTAGTGAAGGGAGTTTTGTACCTCACCCTAGCATACCTTTTATTTCTACTAATCGAGAAATTGTAATACTTTTAGATACAAACAATAATTTAGAAATTATTGGAGAAGAATTTTCTCTAGAAACCAATCATAGCCACATTGTTGTGGAAAGTATCGACCAGGCATTGCAATTTGCTAAAAAAATCGGCTTTCCGGAACATGGTTTAGTGGTGATGTTTAGCGAATATCCTCAAGATAGTCAGCAAATTATTAAAGGAATTACTACAGAAAAGCAACTTGTAGAAGCCGTGAATTTTGCCATTGCAAATTCCCCCACAGGTAAAGCACATTTAGAAACAGATATGCGGGCAATGTATAACCCTACCCGCATGAATAACATTGCTAAAGCTACTCAAGATTTAATCAGAAAAATTCAAAGTTGTTGCCCACAATGTTCTACGCCTGGTTTTGAAGTCATTGAAAGAATTCCCGGATTACCTTGTGCAATGTGCGGTATGCCAACAGCTTTAACCCTCAATGTTATTTATCAATGTCAAAAATGTGGATTTAGTCAAGAAAAAGTATTTCCCAATGGAATTGAATATGCTGAACCAGCACAATGTATGTACTGCAATCCCTAGAGGGTAGATTTAATTTGAAAATTTTTCATCCAATAGAAATTGCTGCTGTCTCTTATACACAT
>NZ_JACKZU010000447.1:0-6054 GCF_014222165.1 Nostoc sp. 2RC | reverse complement strand
AGAATAACCAATGCCCAATGCCCAATGCCCCATGCCCACTCCCTAAGTTAATAAATAAATTTTTCTAGAAATCAACAATGAGTCAGAAAAAGCAACTTAAAGTAGGTGCGTTTTTACCAGGTTCAGGTCATCATGTAGCGGCTTGGCGACACCCCAATGCTCAAGCTGATGGAGGCCTGAATTTTCAGCATTACAAGCAACTGGCACAAACAGCTGAACGGGGTAAGTTTGATATGCTCTTTCTAGCAGACGGTTTAGCTGTCTGGGATCGAGGACAAGGAAGAGAGGCTTTTAGTCGTTCGGGACAATTCAGCGTCCACTTTGAACCGCTAACTTTATTATCAGCACTATCTGTAGTGACAGAGCATATCGGGTTGGTGGCAACGGCTTCAACTACTTATGATGAACCCTTCCATCTTGCTCGTAAGTTTGCTTCCCTAGATTACTTGAGCGGTGGACGTGCGGGATGGAATGTGGTCACTTCTTCTGCTGAAGCCGCAGCAAAAAACTTCAGCCGAGAAGAACATTTAGAACACTCACTGCGTTATGAAAGAGCAAGGGAATTTTTAGAAGTTGCTTCCAAGCTTTGGGACAGTTGGCAAGATGATGCCTTTTTACACGATAAAGAATCGGGTATTTATTTCGACCCTGATAAGCTACATGTCCCGAATCATAAAGGTAAATATTTCTCAGTGCGCGGGCCGCTGAATGTAGCCCGTCCGATTCAAGGCTATCCGGTGATTGTGCAAGCTGGTTCTTCCGAGGCTGGGCAAGATTTAGCAGCACAAACAGCAGAGGCAATTTTTACTGCCCAGCAAACTCTTGCGGAAGCCCAGGCTTTTTATTCTAGTGTGAAAGGCAGACTGAGCAAATACGGGCGATCGCCTGAACATCTGAAAATTATGCCTGGTGTATTTCCGGTAATTGGCAGAACTGAGGAAGAAGCGAAACAGAAGTACCAAGAACTTCAAGATTTAATTCATCCGTCGGTTGGATTAGGACTACTCTCAGGACTTGTGGGTGGACACGATTTATCGAAATACCCCTTGGACGGGCCACTGCCAGATTTGCCAGATACCAACGCCGGAAAAAGCCGCTTGCAACTG
The DNA here is from genome assembly GCF_014222165.1 of Nostoc sp. 2RC. Lineage (NCBI taxonomy): Bacteria > Bacillati > Cyanobacteriota > Cyanophyceae > Nostocales > Nostocaceae > Nostoc > Nostoc sp. 2RC. The sequence goes on along the minus strand of NZ_JACKZU010000447.1, from coordinate 4,948 downwards.
ATAACTGACCTTGCACGCAGAGAGAATTTAACAATTAGGCAACTATATTTGTGGATTGCTGGGGCACGGGGACATCGGACAATTCTGGGAACGCCTCAGCAAATTGCCGACCAACTCGAAGACTGGTTTATTAACGATGGTGCTGATGGATTTAACATCATGCCACCTTGGCTACCTGGTGGTTTGGATGAATTTGTCGATTTGGTGATTCCAGAACTGCAACGTCGGGGTTTATTCCGCACCGAATATGAAGGGCGTACCCTGCGCGAGAATCTTGGTTTACCTCGTCCAGTCAATCAGTTCACCAAAGTTGCATCGTCTGAATTGGCGGGTGCTTTGAGATAATTTCACTAAAAGGCGATCGCATTTTTTCATGAAACTTTTCTATACACCTAATTCTCCCTATGCACGGATAGCACGGGTTACTGCACTAGAACTGAATCTTGGCGATCGCATTGAAATGCACAAAGTCACTGTCCGAGATCCCAACAGTGATTTACTGCATTACAACCCCACAGGTAAAGTCCCAACTCTAGCCACTGATGACGGATTTATCTTGAGCGAAAGCCGGATAATATGTATTTATCTGAATCACTTAAATCCGGAAATCAAAGTAGTTGCTGATATTTCTGATGGATTTTTACAGCAACTAGAAGGCATAGCTGGTGGGTTTATAGATGGTATTGCTGTTTGGGTGCGAGAGTTGCGGCGTCCTTTAAATGAGCAATCTCCAGGAGTAATTGAGTTAGAACTAACACGCGCTTTGCGAATTTTAGACTACTTCGAGAAGATTTCCGTAAAACTCAACCAAACTCCTAAGTTGGCTCACATCACCCTCGCCTCTGCACTTGGATTGGAAATTCGCCTGCCCGAATTGCAATGGCGACAGAGTTATCCCAAACTTGCTCAATGGTATGATGAATTTTCTGGGCGGTCGTCCCTACAATTGACGAAACCAGAGTCTTAAAAACTCAAATTTCGTTTGGTCTGTTAGTCCAGTGGTTTCAGTAATACAATCGGGTTTGAGAAAACCTTTTTTTGCGTGTTAGGCATCCTGACAGTTCTTTTATCCTCCTTTGTTTTGGCATTTCACAACGTTACTGTACGAGTTTTGTTTTCCGAACATCTTGTACTCAATTTATATTTACTTGGTGGATACGTTAAACCAGATTTGCAAAATTCATTTTTATTGATGTTCATGCGAATGCTACTCGTGGTTCCACTCATGGCATCTCTGGCATTTAAACTGTATCCATCTGCTTTTCTAGAATTACGAGAGTTGTTCGATCGCCAACATCGAAATGTTCTGATTCAAGCGTTTAGCTGTGGAGTATTAATGTTTGTCTACATTGCCTTACTCTACGTTGCTATTGGCTTAATTACCACCGGAATTGCTACGACCCTTTTCTTCATCTACCCGGTGTTTACGGCATTACTGTCCTGGAAGTTTTTTGGTCAACGCCCTACATTTTTTCGTTGGTTGGTAATGGGAATTATTCTAGTAGGTTGCGTTCTTGTGATTCCCAAATTCTCTGGAAGCCACAGCAATTATGCCAATGTAATTGGGATTTTAGCGAGTATTAGTGCTGGGGTTGTTTATGCTTTTTATAACGTCATTGCCCAAAAATGTTTAGAAAAATTTCATCCAGTTCCCTTCACTTGGATTAGCTTTGCCTCTACCCTGGTATTGTCAGGTATTAGCTTATTGTTCTGGCCTGTTTCTACTGCTCAATTGGACTGGACACCTGTGTGGATTGGTAGTATTTTTTCTGGTTTAGTTAGTTTTATCGGTCACACTTTAAATAATTTGGGAATTCGGATGATTGGTGCAACTACCGCATCAATAATCGGTTCTAGTAGTCCAGCATTAACGGCGATGGTCGCTTGGGGAATTATTAGTGAAAGTTTAAATTTAACTCAAATTATTGGCGTTGGTGTTGTGACGTTTGGAATTGCTTTACTCAGTGGAGAAACCTTTTTTCAATCGCTGAAAATTGGAAAAAATCAGAACTAGGGATTGGGATTATAAAAAATTAATTGAGGTATATAAACTTTTTTTCAACGCAGACGGCGCAGAGTAAAACGCAGATTTACGCAAAGGTTGGCCCAGCAAATATGATTGTTGATACTATTCTTTTCGATTTAGATGGAACATTGACAGATCCTAAGCCTGGTATCACTCGCTGTATTCAGTATGCTTTATCTGAACTCGGTTATATACCACCGGAGGCTGAAGAATTGCTTTGGTGTATTGGGCCTCCAATCAAAGATAGTTTTTCGCAGTTACTTAAGGCTTCAGATAATGGGTTAGTTGAGAAGGCGCTTTCACTTTATCGAAGTCGCTTTTCCACGATTGGATTATTTGAAAATTCCCTTTATCCACTAATTATAGAAACTTTAAAAGCAATTAAGTTTGCTGGATATAAGACCTTTGTTGCTACTTCTAAACCACATATTTACGCCAAGCGTATTATTGAACATTTTTCTTTATCATTACTTTTTGATGGTGTTTATGGTAGCGAATTGGATGGTACTAGAAGCGCCAAAGCTGACTTAATTTCTCATATTTTACTGAGAGAAAAACTTTCGCCTTCTAGTGTGGTGATGATTGGCGATAACTTCGTTAAGCTTCGCTAACGCAAGCACGACATGATTGGAGCCAAGCGCAATAATATTACCGCAATTGGTGTCACCTATGGCTATGGAACTGAGGAGGAATTAAAAACTCATGGTGCTGATTTTATAGCTCATTGCCCAGAAAATATTCCAGAACTTATAATTCCTAATTCTTAATTTATCACTCAAAATAATGCCGCCATCTTTAACGTTTATCCATAGCTTACTTTTGTTCAGTACCGCTTTTATTGCAGGGGCGCTGAATGCTGTAGCGGGTGGTGGCAGCTTTATTACTTTTCCAGCACTAATATTTACAGGTGTGCCACCCATCGCTGCTAATGCTACAAATAATACAGCAATTTGGGTAGCATCTTTAGCCAGTGCAGGAGCCTACCGTAAAGATTTAGGCATCAAACGAGAAGTTTTCTTGCTTTTATGTGGCATTAGTTTGATTGGTGGAACCATTGGCTCTGTGGCTTTATTATATACATCGGCAGATGTGTTTAAAAAGCTGATTCCCTATTTATTACTACTGGCAACATTAGTATTTACCTTTGGTGATTCTCTCAGAAATTGGTTGCGATTTCAAAGTCAAAAATCATCACCAGAGTCTGTACCTTTATTTAATCTCGTGCTGGCTCAATTAGCGATCGCAATTTATGGCGGTTTCTTCGGAGCAGGTCTAGGAATTTTAATGCTGGCAACTTTATCATTTTTAGGCATCAAAAGTATTCATACGATGAATGCCTTTAAGACATTTTTAGGCAGTTGTATCAATGGAATTGCAATTATTCCCTTTATTTTTGCAGGTGTAATTGTTTGGCATCAAGCAATTTTAATGGCAGTGGGTGGTTCTTTAGGTGGTTATTTAAGCGCTCACTATGCACGTAAACTTGAACCCCAATTAATTAGGAGATTTGTTTTAGTTGTTGCCTTCAGTATGACGATTTACTTTTTTGTTTATGGCTAGGGAGTGGAGAATGGGGAGATGACAGTTATGTGTTGACTGTTGACTGCCCAATGCCCAATTGCTAGTGTTTGTATTGTCAAGTCATTTTTATTTATGCAACAACTTTCTAATTTCCGTGATTTGATTCGCCAAAAAGTTCATAATTAGTCTAAGAACCAAAAGTTGGTAACAACAATGGCCATAGTAAACGATCCTAGCATTGTAGCTGAAGTAACTAATTTATATCTTCAATATGAGGAAGCACTTTCTAATAACAATTTAGAAGTGATGGATAACTTGTTTTGGGATGCGTCGGAAGTAGTGCGGTTCGGGGTAACAGAAAATCTTTATGGTAGCGATGAAATTCGTAACTTTCGCGCCTCTCGACCAAATCCAAAAATAGAGCGAGAAATTTCAAATCTTCAAGTTGTAACATTTGGAAAAGATACAGCAACCGTCACTTTAGAGTTTCGCCGCATTATCAATGGTGTAGAACGTTTCGGGCGACAAAGCCAAACTTGGTATAGATTTACTGAAGGATGGAAAGTAGTTTCAGCACACGTTTCTTTATTACCTCTGTAAATTTTAAAATTATGACAATCATTACTGAAATCGCCCCGGATATCTATCGCATTTCAACCTATGACCCAAACGTAGACTTACAATTTATCCAGTTTTTAGTCAAGGATGAAGAACCATTATTGTTTCATACTGGTCTTAAGAAGATGTTTCCACTAGTACGGGATGCAGTGGAAAAGATTATTGAACCATCACAAATTCGCTGGATTAGTTTTAGTCATTTTGAAGCAGACGAATGTGGTTCTCTCAATGAATGGCTGACTATTGCGCCAAATGCTCAGACAGTTTGCAGCCCCATAGCAAGCTTTGTGAGTGTAGATGATTTTGCCATCCGTCCATCTAAAAGTATGCAGCACGCTGAAGTTTTAAACACTGGTAAATATAGTTTTCAGTTTTACCATACACCACAAGTTCCCCACGGCTGGGATGCCGGATTATTGTTTGAAACTAACAATAAAACACTGTTTTCCTCAGATCTGTTTCACCAATTTGGAGATTTAGAGCCAATAACTGAATCTGATGTGATTGAGCGTTTTCGTCAAACAATAGTCAATTATGAAGCAAGTCCTTTCCCTAATTACATACCATACACAACACATACCACTCGCATTCTCCAAGAATTAGCTTTACTCAAACCGCGTACCTTAGCAACAATGCACGGGACAACGTTTGTCGGAGATGGGGAACGTGCATTGCAGGATTTAGCTGCGATGTTACGGGAAGTTTTGGTGAAGGAGTAGAGATGATGAGTTATAGTGCGATCGTGATTCTATAAATCTGCGTTTATTGAATTACAAATTAAAT
>NZ_JACKZU010000446.1:0-6078 GCF_014222165.1 Nostoc sp. 2RC | reverse complement strand
TCATCATCCCGCTAACCTTTCCTGCGGAACGCTATGCGAACGGTGTAGCGGGAGTCTTCTAGCTTATATTAGATAACCCCTTGCGAGTTTTATTGGCAACAGAAAATGTGGCTAGGTAACGCTCTTAATTAACTACAGGTAAAAATTATGAATATCCAACTCAAAGCAGAATACGAGCAATTTATACAAACCCGAATTGCCACAGGTAGATATGAAAATGCTGAAGACGTAATTGTAAAAGCATTGAAACTCTTGGAGGAATGGGAGAAGGGTTATCAGGAATGGGAAGAAGAAACTAAGAAAAAACTGTCGGCTGGGCTGGCTTCTATCGAACGTGGAGACGTAGTAAATGGTGAAGTGGTGATGGCACGACTGGAAGAAAAATTACGTAAAGCGCGTGAGACTCAAGGATAATAGAATACTTTATTGCCAAGGAAGCAAGCCAAGATTTAGATGAAATTTTGGATTATTTTTTAGTTCGCAATGTTAATGCTGGGGAAAGATTCATACGATAATTTAATCAAAAGTGCCAAAATATAGCTCAATTTCCAAATATAGGGCGAAGTTACGCCAAGTTTGACCCCAGGCTCAGAGGCATACCCTTGGATGGTTACATTATTTTTTATCGAGTTTTTGAAGATGGTGTTGTGATTGTGCGGGTAATTAGTGGTCATCGAGATTTAGAATCTATCTTTGCAGATGTGGACGATGAGTAGATTAAAGTCAGCAAGTGATTTTTCCTGAGTAATTTATTCCTTGGAAATCCCTATGAGTTCCCCGTTCCCTATTCCCTTCACAGAGGAACTTTCTTAACCCAAGCGTATTGAGTTAGAGTTACCTGATTAATTGTGCCGCAGAATTAAAAAACTGACGACACAATCCCCTAGTTAATAACACTGTTGTCAGTAAGTTAGCAAAAGCAACTAGGAAGGTAATTAAAATTTCATAGGAGATAGCATCCAGGGGTCTGACACCAGCTAGTAACTGACCGGTGGTAATTCCTGGTATTGCTACCATACCGATAAGTATCATTTGATTAAAAGTAGGTATCAGTGCTGCTCTGATGGACTCTTTGCGGTACTGGGCGATCGCTTGCTCTGGAGTTGCGCCTAAGCTCAAGTAAGTTTCTATTTCTACATGGCTGGAATTAATGGTGCTGACAAGACGTTCCCCAGCGATCGCTGCTGCATTCATGGCATTACCTATGACTATTCCTGCTAGGGGAATCACATACTGTGGTTCGTACCATCTGTTTGGTTGAAGAATTAAGAAGCTAGTGTAAAGCACTGTCACAGCAGTGCTAATAAAAATTGCACCCCACACCAAAGGCAATACATAAGGAATCTTTTGGCTGATGCGATTTCGTGCGACAATCGCCGTAATTGTCAGCATAATTGCTAATATTGCCAAAACCGCCCAACCATTGTTCAAAGCAAAGATGAAATCTAAAATGTATCCCAATACAAGTAGTTGTAAGATGGTTCTTCCAGTAACAAGGGCTAAGTTCAACTCTAGTCCTAACTTTTCCCAGATAGATACACCAATGGCCATGGCCATTAATCCTAAAGCAATGCCTAAATCTACAAAATCTAGCTCTATTGGCTCCTGCATCAGTTTTGCATCTCCTGGTATTTTCTTTTCAAAGCAGCACCCACACGTGGAACTTTGATTCGATGTCTTGGCTCTTGGTTGATATATATCACCTTCATCAATTGAAAATTCAAAATTCTACAACTTTAACATGGTAAACACTTAGTAAATGCCCTGACATCTTTTTGTGTTGATTGTTGATGGTTGACAGTTAACATTCAGCGTTCAACCAACGTCATGATTAACTGTGCAATTTAAAAACTCAATAACTTAACACAACTATCTGTAAATTAACGTGTAGTAGTTGGCTACACCACAATTTAAGCAAAAACCCTAATAGATGCCTGATTTGGGCGATAGTCTTTTCCGATAAAATAAAAACTCATGTTCCAAAGCGTAAATCCCGTCCCTGCTTTTGACATCAAGCAACAATACACCAGCATCGAAGCAGAAGTAAGTGCAGCTGTTTTAGAAGTTCTGGCTTCTGGTCGTTATATAGGTGGCCCCTTAGTCGAAGGCTTCGAGCAACAGTTTGCTGCCTATCATGGTGTTAGTCAATGTGTAGCTTGTAATTCTGGTACTGATGCGCTCTATTTAGCTCTACGAGTTTTGGGAATTGGTGCAGGCGATGAGGTGATCACAACACCTTTCACTTTTATCGCTACTGCTGAAGTGATTAGTGCCGTGGGTGCAAAACCTGTTTTTGTAGATATTGATGCGACTACATTTAATTTAGATGTAGAGCAAATAGCGGCGGCAATTACACCAAAAACCAAAGCGATTATCCCGGTTCATTTATTTGGGCAACCAGTGGATATGACATCATTGATGGCCATTGCTCTTGCTCACAACTTGTCAGTCATTGAAGATTGCGCTCAATCTACAGGCGCAATGTGGGGCGAGGAAAAAGTCGGAAGCATTGGACATATTGGTTGCTTTAGTTTCTACCCTACTAAAAATCTTGGTGGTTGCGGGGATGGCGGAGCGATAACAACTAACGACCCAGCCATCGCTGCCAAACTGCGAATCCTACGAGATCATGGAAGTAAAATTCGATATTTACACGAAGAAATAGGTGTAAATAGCCGCTTGGATGCTCTACAAGCGGCTATTTTGCAAATTAAGCTGCGTTATTTGGATATTTGGAATGAACGGCGGCGAGAAATTGCCAATTATTACTATCAATTCCTGAGTCAAATTCCCGCCATTGTCCCGCCTCAAGAATTACCAGGGGGTATTGGCGTCTGGAACCAATACACCATTCGCATTTCCGGCGAAGGACGAAATGGTGCTAGCGCCAAATATCGAGATTGGGTACGTACTCAACTACAAGAGCAAGGTGTTAGTTCAATGGTTTACTATCCCTATCCTTTACACTTGCAGCCAGTTTATCAAAACCTGGGCTATCAAATTGGAGACTTACCAGTCGCAGAACAAGCTTGCCATGAAGTCATATCTTTGCCTATGTTCCCAGAACTCACACAACAACAGCAAGACCAAGTAATTTATGCGCTAAAGGATTGCTTGAATTAAGCTAAGGTGTTGATTGTTGACTGTTGACTGTTAACTGTTAACTGTTGACGGTTAACAGTTAAGTAGAACAGGATAAATAATTAAAGGTTTGTAGTGAGAACTTTAGTTCTCAAAAAAGGACTAAAGTCTTTACTACGAACTGAATTTTATGATTTTTACATTTTCAAGTCGTTCTACTTGACTTTTTTATACTTCATTTGCATGGGAAGTATTGTTTGAAGGTCATTATTGCTGCCAATCAGGGAATTAAACTAAAAAGTGACCAAGAATTCAGATTTCTATTGGCGGCAAAGACAAAATGATTAATAAGCTGCTTTTGCATTTAAGTTGCATCTTTTTTCATGTTGAGAGTTAATCGTCAACCGTCAACTGTATGAGGGACTGTGCAATTTAAAACCGCATCAGCTTATCAGTTTTGTTATGGCCTTTGTTTGAAAGTTTGATGGTTGTAGATGAACATAGGAATAATCCAGCCTTACAGTAACGGCTTTTTAGACGTTGTACCAGAGGGTGAAGGCAGTGACTATTGGCACATTGCAGCTATACACATCAATGGCCAAGCTTATTGTCCTAGTCCTCGGCTTTATCGTTCAGAAACAGTGGCATTAACAAAAGCTGCACAAATTTATGATTGGATAGCTGACCACGAAAATCAAATTGTAAATGGAGCTTACAATTGTTCTGAATTAAAACTCATTATATGGCAGCAACCAAAAATATCTTAGTTAAATTTAATTAGGGCTTGCTGAAAAAGTCCTTTGGTGGTGGTAGGGAACTCTTAATAGGGAATAGGGAACAGTTTTATCCTGATTGTTTTCCATTGTTTAGAGTCTAACAAATAAGCAATGCAAGGTTTTTAAGCTTAATAGCTTGATTTTCTTGCACTTGAGAGCGATTGAAAAACCTGAAAAGCACACAATATAAGACTTTCAAACCTATTCAACAGACCCTAATTAACGCCATGCTGATTCATCACAATTAGAGAATTGTCTTTGTTTAAATCCCCTAATGTTAATTGTGGGAATTCCTTGTTGCTTGTTTCCTTTTAAAGGTGTAAAACTTCATTTAAAAGGCAACAAACAGCAGGGAACAGTTTGTTTCACTTTATTTCCTTAAAAGACGTTTTAGCCATCGGTGCGCTTAAATTTTTGCTAGCAAAGGCGCAATATGCTTCTGGATTGATTTGTCCGTAATTTTTAAGAAAGTGAATACAATTAGGACGGTCTTTAAAGGTGGCTACATAAACTATGAAGGAATTTTTTTTATCTGATAAATTGGGGTAATCTGGTATCCATAACACCCCTGATTGACTAATTCCTTGAGATTGTAAAATTTTCACTTGCTTGATGGCAGCTTGCAAATTTGGCAAACTAGAATTTGCTACGAAATAAAAAGAATTCGGTAAATTAGCGGCGTTTGTAATTGGTAATTCACGAATTGTGCCGATTTGATTATTTGCTGTTCCTGGTGGAAGGGACAAAGAAGAATTTTCTCCAACTTCTGTTTTTGGGACTAGGGAAGATGTCGCTTCTTGATATGTACCGGATTGGGGAGAGTTTGCTAATAAAAGACCAATGATTACCGATGCACCAATTAATCCACCACCGATTAAAGTGCTACCAACAAAAATAGCGTTTTGTTTGCTGCTTTGGGCAGCTGGTAAGCGGATTACAGAATTAGTCAAAGCAGAAAATTGATTGTACATCGGTACGTTTGGTGCAGCTGAATTGGCAACATTTTCCAATGCATTCAGCATTTCTTTAGCAGTTGCATACCGTTCTCTAACATCAAATTGAGTTGCTTTTTTTAAAACTTCCATCAAATGGGGACTGATGACATCCCGATCCCAAACATGTTCTCCAGTATAGGAATCTGTCATCAATTCGTGAGGCGATTTTCCCATCAACAAGAAAATAGCTGTTAGTGCCAAACTATACAAGTCACTGGCAAAAACTGGGCGTCCTGCTGCTTGTTCGCTAGGCATGAAACCTGGTGTACCAATGATAATGGAATTACTAACAGTGCCTTCTGGATACATGACTGTTGCCATCGTTTCCCGCACTGCGCCAAAATCAATTAAAATTGGCTTGCCATCAGATGAACGCAGAATAATATTGTCCGGTTTAATATCGCGGTGGATAATACCTTTGCTATGTACAAAGTCCAGCAATTTCAACAGACTGATTAAAATGGGAATTACTTCACTTTCACTCAAACAACCGTTTTGTTTTACGTATTGGTTTAAGGTTTGTCCAGAAATCCATTCTTGTACGAGATAGAATTGCCCATCTGCTTGAAAGTAAGCGTACAAAGTAGGAATTTGCTCGCTTGCCCCACCCAGATCTTCTAAAATAGCGGCTTCTCTTTGAAATCGCCTTTGTACCAATTGGTAAACATCTGGATTTTCGGTTACTGGCTTGAGTTGCTTAATTACACAACGCCGCCCAGAAGGCATTTGGGTATCTTCCGCTAAGAATGTTTCGCAAAATCCACCAGTTCCAAGTACGCTAATAATGCGATAGCGATCGCTCAAAAGTGTTGATATCATCACGTTTTCTTGACTTAGGTTTGTTTGGAAGCACTCTCTATAGATAAGGATCTACAACTGCCTGCTTTAATAACTTTGACAGTGTATAGTTTTTTATATAAATTATTAATCTTTTCTAAACAAATAGACAATTTATTAGCTGCACACTTATTTAGAGTATCTAAGTATGAGAATATCACGAATTGCCTTTTTAATTAAGATACTGAAATAGATATGGACAATGGTAAAGCTATGAGGAATTTTTATTAAGAATTAGACATGGAGCATGGGGCATCGGGCATGGGGAGAGGGGGAGACAAGGAGAGAAGTCTGAGCGGAGGTTTCCGACCATCAGAACTTCGGAGAGAAAGATTGCTACCTTGTCTCCCTTGTCTACCTCATCCCCCTCGTCCCCTCCACCTCCCCAC
>NZ_JACKZU010000445.1:0-6114 GCF_014222165.1 Nostoc sp. 2RC | reverse complement strand
CACCACTACACCTCTGGTGAGGATTCTACGAAAATGCCAAGCGATCGCCAAAATCTTTACAGCGTTAAAATATTAAATAAGGTAAAGATATATATTCAGAGTCAAAATCAATGGCACTATTCGGATTTGGCAAAAAACAAAATATGCCCACACCTGAGGAAGCTTTACCAGGAAGGGCGCAGTCTATGTCAGTACCAGCTCATCATTATGTCAATAAAAATCCTCTAAAACCTCCTTACCCTGATGGATTAGAAAAAGCATTATTTGGTTTGGGCTGTTTTTGGGGCGCAGAACGCAAATTCTGGCAACTCAAAGGAGTTTACACCACCGCAGTGGGTTACGCTGCCGGTTTCACACCAAATCCCACCTATGAAGAAGTGTGTAGTGGAAGAACCGGTCACAACGAAGTGGTTTTGGTTGTATTCGATCCCAAAGTAGTTAGTTACTCAGAATTACTGAAAGTCTTCTGGGAAAGCCACAATCCCACCCAAGGTATGCGCCAAGGTAACGATGTTGGCACTCAGTACCGTTCGGGAATTTATGTATACTCCGAAAATCAAAAACAGCAAGCACAAGCATCGCTGGAAGCTTATCAGCAAGCCCTTAATAAAGCAGGCTACGGCAAGATAACCACAGAAATCTTAGATGCACCAGAATTCTACTACGCGGAAGCCTACCATCAGCAATACTTAGCGAAAAATCCCAATGGCTACTGCGGTTTAGGAGGAACAAATGTTTCTTGTCCCATTGGTGTAGTTGAATCCCAAGTGACTGGTTAATGGGGACTGAGGGTAGAGGAGCGGGGAGATAATTTTTAACTCCTAACTCCTCACTCCTAACTCCCAATTCCCATAGCCACTAAAATGCAGATTTAATTAAAGCGATCGCTCTCAGCCACAACATAATACTAATGGGCGCACCAATTAAAATACCAGCGATCGCCCAGCCTCTTTGGTGCGCTTTGAAGTGTTCAATATTCCGCCACTGTCTACTTTTCCAAGCCCATTCATTGCCTTTAGCACCAAGAGCTATGGCCATTACCCACCAACCGTGAGGTATAAAACAGAATAATCCATACCACACTTGGTTAGTCCACATCCATAACCAAGGCATGAGAAACGCTCCCCAATTCCAACCGAGAATTTCCTCTGGCACTGTTTCATTGTGATTGTTGATACCGCATCCAGAGTTGTTAATAATTTCTTTTGGCGGTAAAAGCTGATAGTTGTTTGCAGATTTGACAACCAGACCAGATTTGAGAGCTTTTATGGCTTGGCGGGCATTAGTAAATCGTTGTTCTGGTGCGGGTTCTACCAATTTTTCTAGCCAACTGATAAAACTGGGACTGAGGTTAACACGATTTGCAAATTGCAATCGTAAATCCTGCTGGGGTAAATCAGATGGGGGAATTCCAGTTAGCAAATGAATTAAAGTCGCCCCCAATGCATAAAGATCGGAAGCTGCTACCGCACGTCCCCCAAATTGTTCCATTGGCGCATAGCCATAAGTACCAACAACAGTAAAAGTAACGCCTTCTTTTGCTGCTTTATCTTGAACTGCGCCAAAATCAACTAAATAAATTCGATTATCTTCGCCCCAAATTAAATTACTTGGTTTAATATCTCGATGCAATACTCCTGGATTCAATTCATGCAAATACGTAAGAATATTTAATACTTCAACGGCAATTTTTTTAGCTCGTTTTTCACTAAACCTTTTACCACTGACAAGTTTATCCTTGAGTGATTCACCAGGGATATACTGTTGTATTAAACCAAACCAGAGAGTGCGATCGTCAATACAAAAATAATCTATATATTGGGGGATGCGCGGATGATTTAGCTGTTTGAGGATTTGCGCTTCCCTCTCAAAAAGTTTCAAATCATCCCACTGCACAGTACCACCAAAGGCCAAAAGTTTGACCACAACAGTGGAATTCTCTTCAGTCTCAGCTTGTAAATCCAATGCTAGCCAAGTTTGACGAATTCCATTGTTACCGAGTTGGCGTTGAATTTGATAACGCCCTTGTAATATCTGTTCTACTTGCAGCATCTGACACCTGCTGGCAATTTACGCTAATCTCTTCCCTTACTATTCAAGGATAGTCATTATCTAGAGAAACTGTGGGAGCAATCTATAACTGTCTTATTAGACTGTCGTGGATTTAATAGACTTCTCGCAAAAAAAATCGATTTCTCACAGAGATAAAAGTCAGGAGTCAGGAGTTATTCTCTTTGTCTCCCTTGTCCCGCCATATAAATGACTTTTGCAACAGACTCAATTTGTATAAGTGGGTTGAAAAGATGCTTTGTATAACTTGCCGTTAATTCAAGCATATAGTATAATTGTACTATATAATTAATAGAAAAACTATCGAGTTCAAGTAAAATACACTCTTGAAAAAAATAGCAAAGCCCTTTAGAGAATGGGTTTGTGTTAAATTTGAATACCACCTGAAAAACTTTACAAACAGCTTAAATCTCTTGTTGCAATAAGATTTACAATTAAAATATCAGTTATTCACCCCAAGACTGAAGTCAGTTATTGTATAATGCAGAATCCAATGCATTTAACTTGGGGGAAGCTTTGCGTTTTCACTTTAAAAAAAAGAAACTCGAAGCACTTTACACAGAAGAAAAAGATGCTCATAAATACCCAGGTGTGGTTGATGACTTTTTTGAAGTCATGGCTATTATTGATGCTGCTGTAGATGAGCGAGATTTATATGCTCACAAAGGATTAAGATTTGAGAAGTTGTCAGGAAAACGAGGAAAAAAAGGACAGCGTTCTCTACGTTTAAATAACCAGTGGCGTCTAATTGTGACACTGCATGAGGATAAACAGGGAAACCATCTCACAATAATCGATATCGAAGACTACCACTAAGTAGGGCAGTAGGGAGACAGGAATATGAGCCAGAACCTAGCACCAGCAAGAGTACCAACACCAGGAAAAATTTTAAGTCGAGAATTAGAAGCCCGTGGCTGGACACAGAAAGATTTAGCAGAAATTATGGGGCGTCCAGTTCAAACTATCAATGAAATTATCCGTGGAAGCAAACAAATTACACCAGAAACGGCTATCGAACTCTCCCAAGCCTTGGGTACTTCTCCAGAGTTCTGGACAAACCTGGAAGCCAAGTATCGACTTCATTTAGTGGGAAAAGAAAAAAAGGAGCAAGATATAGCTCGTAAAAGCCGATTGTATACAATTGCTCCTATATCTGAACTAATTAAAAATAAATGGATTCAAGCAGCAGATTCTATTGATGAATTGGAACGCCAAGTCTGTGATTTTTTCGGCGTATCTTCTTTAGATGAAACACACCAACTAGATGTTAATTTCCGTTGTTCTGAGTATCGACAACCAGAGATAACTTCTCGCATAGCTTGGATAAAACGAGTTGAAAACCTAGCAAAACAACAAACAGTTGCTAGCTTTGAACGCAAAAAATTAGAGACTGCTATCCCTGAAATTCTTGCTTGTGCTCAAGAAGTAGAAAGTGTGGTGCGGATTCCTCAATTGTTAACAGATTTAGGTGTACATTTTCTAATTGTGCCGCATTTAAGCAAAACCTACTTAGATGGAGCAGCCTTTTATTTAAACAGCAATCCTGTTATCGCTTTAACATTAAGATATGACAGGATAGATTCATTTTGGTTCACTCTTATGCATGAGTTAGCACATATTGTTTTAGGACATCAAGGAGCTTATTTTGATAACTTGGATGCGTTAGAAGACAACGATAAAGAAATGGAAGCTAATGAAAAAGCTGCTGGCTGGTTAATAAATCCCCAGACATTAAATGAATTTATTATTAGAAGTAAAAAAGTATTTTCTCGTAAAGCCATTGAAGAATTTTCTCACAGTCAAAATAGACATCCAGGCATAATTATTGGCCGCTTACATCATGATAATTTAATTCCACATAAAAATATGAGATCGTTACTAGTTAGAGTTAGTCCGATTTTAGGTCATTTTACAGAATAATTTTTCCGATAATAAGCTTGGTATTCCGCAGATAATAAAGGTTCCCACCAATCACGATGAGTGAGATACCACTCAACAGTTAAACGTAGACCTTCGGCAATTGTAACTGAAGGTGTCCAACCAAGTTGAGTTTTGATTTTATCGGCGTTAATTGCATATCTTCTATCGTGTCCTGGTCTATCCTTCACAAAAGTAATTAACTGTTTGGCTGGATGCACTGGTAAATCGGGTGCTAATTCATCCATCATTTGGCATAAAAGCTCCACGAGGGTAATATTTTCCACCTCATTATTGCCACCAATATTGTATGTTTCCCCTGGGTTACCAGAATTTATGACTACATCTAATGCCCGACAATGATCGCCCACATAAAGCCAATCTCTGACATTTTTACCATCGCCATAAACAGGTAATGGTTTACCAATTAAGGTGTTGATACACATTAAGGGAATCAGCTTTTCTGGAAACTGATAGGAACCATAATTATTAGAACAATTTGTAATAATTGTCGGCAGTTTATATGTATGATAATAAGCACGGACTAAGTGGTCGCTACCAGCTTTAGAAGCAGAATAGGGACTATTGGGAGCGTAGGGCGTAGTTTCAGAAAAAGCTGCATCATCTGGGCCTAAACTACCGTAGACTTCATCAGTAGAAACGTGCAAGAAACGATAATTTGATGGCTGTGCTTTTGCTTGCCAATGTTGGCGAAAAGCTTCGAGGAGAGTGAAAGTTCCTACCACATTAGTTTGTACAAAAGCACCAGGGCCGAGAATCGAGCGATCAACATGGGATTCAGCAGCAAAATGAGCGATGGTGTCAATATTTTCAGTTAATAATAAATTATCTATGAGGGGGCGATCGCAAATATCTCCCTGCACAAACCGAAAATTTTCTCTTCCCTCAACAGATTTCAAATTCAAGGGATTTCCTGCATAAGTTAGAGCATCCAACACCACCACTCGGTCATCTGGATAAGCTTGACACCAATGATGTACAAAATTCGCTCCAATAAACCCCGCACCCCCCGTCACCAATAATCGCCGACTCATCCAGTTTCCTCTCTTCTTTAGTTGCGGTTAGCTTATTTAAACTTTAAATATTGTTTTTTCAGCTTACCATATATCCTCTGTGCCCGTAATTTAGTCATACGAATTTTGGTCAAACTCTTAATATTAGATGGCTGCTGCATTTTGTGGTCAAAAAATACATTTAATTCATCCAAAATTACTTGCAGACGCTTAATAATATTTTTAGTTCGATACTCGGCAAAAAAATCTTGATTCAATGTAACGGCTACTGAAGAATCAAGTACTTTGAGAATACGTTGCACATCATATTCTAGTGAATATCCAGCGATTTTATAGCAATTAAATCCAGGATCTAAATAATCTGACAATCCACCATTCACACTAGAAAATACCTGACATCCACAGGCAAGGGCTTCCATTGGTTGCAGTCCAAATCCTTCACTAACACCTTGCTGTGCCCAGTATTCAGCAGAATCATAAAGGTAGACCTTTGCTCGGTTGAATAATCCAGGTAAATCTTCGACATAAGAATCGACAACGAAAACATTACAATGCTTTTGTAATTCTGGAATCAATTCTTTGATTAAATACTCAGAAGATTTTCGAGCCTGAACTAAAACATCAATATCTCGCGCCTGACCTAAATTTTTAAATTCATCAGAAATTTGATTTGGCAAATAATAAATCAAAGAATGGGGTGATTTTTCTCCCCAATATCCCATTGTATAGCGACTAACAGCAACAATCGGAATACTTGCGGGTAGTTTAAATGGATAACCTGGGCTATGTGCGTGGTAAACAACATTGTATTGTTTCAGTTTAGAAACAAGTTGAGGTACATCAAATCCCCAATTGATTACAAAAATCGCTTCATTGAGATTTTTTTGTTGAAGCAAATCATCAATAAATTGCTTACCTGTTTCCCGTTGACGATAAGTAACAACATCTGCGCTACAAATTTGCTGAACCAAATTAACTGTTTTCAATTCTGCCCAAAGACCACCGCAGGCAAATTTACCATCTGTACCAGGAAGTAAGAAGTAAAGTTTTCTCATAATTTATTTTCTTAGGGAAGTGGGGAGGTGGGGAGAGA
>NZ_JACKZU010000444.1:0-6116 GCF_014222165.1 Nostoc sp. 2RC | reverse complement strand
TACTTACAGACAGGATATTCTAAGTCAAAGTTAGTTAATCATATCAATATAAAGAAACGAAAAATAATCTGGCTAAGGGATTTTAGCATATCTTAACTATCTAAGTATTCATGTAGCAATTTGCTTAATATATTTGGAAACTTGGCCATCTGACATAGAAAAGGGCTATAACAGGTGAGAGAAAGTATTCATACAAAATTTGTCAATTATCAGGGTGTAGCAACACAACTAACGGTGAAGAATATGCCAAAAGGTTGGGTGCAAAAACAATGGATTTTTTATCCAAAGGCGTGCCAAGAATGAAAAAGCCTTTATCGTCGCCGCCACATTACTTGAATGACGTAGATCGACTACAACCTTACCAAGTCAAGCTGATGCAGCATCAGGAAGAACCAGCCCGCCAGTTGGTACATAAGATTAACCAAATCATTGCTAATAGCTCGGCAACGACATTGATGCTGCAAGAGATTGCCCGATTGCTAGGAGTTACTTTTCAAGTAGATTGCTGCTGCTTGGTTTCAGTAACAGGTGAGATCTCCGACGAACCAACTGCTACTAATTGGTGTGCTGACGATTATTTAGGGTTACCACACCCAGAAGAGATATTTTCGATGGAACAGTTGCTAATGCACTCCCCAGTGCTGCAATGTGCTGCTGAACCATTGACTATTGAAGACATTTCTATCATTCAGAATAGTCTGGTAATTGGATGTCAATATCTGCCATTGCCGATAAAAGCAGTTTTAGCAATTCCTACTCGGCTTGCTGGCAATAACAATGGAGTGATTTGTCTGATTAAATTCCAACCTTACGATTGGAGTGAATCAGAAAAACAACTGCTCAAAGAAGTAGAATCATCTTGCGCGATCGCTTTTTCTCGACTCGCACAAGCCCAGCTAATTGCTAGTCAACAACAGGATTTGCAAAAAACCTATCAACATCAAAACTTGATCAAGCAATTAACCATATTAAGCCGCAGTAACTTGGAGCTTAATCAAATGTTCCAAGTAGTTATTGCCTCTACTGCTGAATCTCTACAGGCAGATCGGGGTTTACTGATTCTCTTGAAATATACAGATCCACTATTTAGGACTCAAGCGAAGAAACAAATTCCCAAAGCCAAAGCTACGGTAGTTGGTGAATGGACAAAGAAGACACAAAATTCTCGCACCAGCAAACTAGAGATTTTAAATCAGTCTTTTTCGCTTTCCGAGTGTGGTTTATGCCAGCGTGCCTTTATAGATTCTGGAAAACCAGTAATTTTCGACGATCTTACAGCCCAAAACGATATCTCCTGTGCTGTTCCATTATTTGCACTAGAGGAATTGCCTGCGGTACTGTTAATGCCATTAGAAAGTCAAGGTAAGATTTTAGGCTTTTTAGTCTTACAGCAATCTTTCCCTCGTAGTTGGCAACCAGCAGAATTAAATCTTGTGGAAATGGTTTGCGCTCAAGTGAGTAATGCCATCATTCAGTCACAGACATTGCGTCAAGTGCAAACTTTGGTCGATGAGCGAACAGCAAAACTACAGAGCAGTCTGGAACTTCAAGCAAAATTGCATGAAAGAACCAGGCAATATGTTGAGCAGTTGCGGCAGTTGAACGAACTCAAAGATGAATTTTTGAGTAATATGAGCGATCGCTTACGCTACCCCTTGACAAACATGTTGATGTCAATTCGCAACCTACGTTTGCCAGGAATAGCACCAGACCGCCAGCTGAGATATTTGGATATTCTAGAGCAGGAATGTACAAAAGAAATTAACTTAATTAATGACTTGTTGACACTCCAGAAGCTAGAGTCACCTCACGAAGCTCCACAATTAGAATCTATAGATTTAAATACTAGAATTGAGCATATAGCAGCATCTTTTGAGAAAAAACTTGCCGAGAAGGGATTAAACATTTCCATAGAGTTACCACAAGAGTCCCTCAGACTGCAAACTGAACTGGAAAGTTTTGACCGTATTCTCCAAGAATTACTCACCAATGCCTGTAAATACTCAGAACACGATACCATAGTTCGCCTACACGCCTTTCATCAAGTCGATGAACAAATAGATCGAGTTATCATAAAAGTGACGAACATCGGACGTGCCATTTCTGAAGAAGAAGCGACCTACATCTTTGACAAGTTCCGTCGCGGAAAAGGGCGCTGGACTCCAGGAACCGGCTTGGGACTTGCTTTAGTCAAGTCTTTAGTGCAGCATCTCAATGGGGCGATCGCAGTTGAAAGTCTACCAATACCAGATTCTCAACAGAGCGAAATTTGCTTCACCCTGACTCTGCCTCAATTTTCTGACGAAAGCAAACCATAATTCGGAAAGTGACTCAAGAATACAACACAACAGAGAATCTTGATTTTCAGCGTTCCACTGATGACACCAACTTAGAAGCTGATTTGCCTGCTGATGCACTTGCCCTATTGGCTAAAGTCGAAGTTCAAATAGAAAAACTAGCACAGCGGCAACGGCAAATCAGTGCTAAAATCCAAATCCCTCAGCCAGTGGAACAAATTTGGAAGGTTCTGACCGATTATGAAGCCTTGGCTGACTTCATTCCCAACCTTGCCAAAAGTCGTCTCATCGAGCATCCTGACGGCGGTATTCGACTCGAACAGATAGGCTCCCAGCGCTTACTAAATTTCAACTTTTGTGCGCGGGTAGTTCTGGATCTAGAAGAATACTTCCCGAAAGAAATTAATTTCCGCATGGTAGAAGGGGATTTTAAAGGCTTCTCTGGTACTTGGTGCTTAGAGCCTTATTCCCTTGGAGAGCAGATAGGAACCAATCTTTGCTATACAATTCAAGTTTGGCCTAAGCTCACTATGCCAGTGTCAATTATTGAAAACCGCTTGAGTAAGGATTTACGGTTCAATCTGCTAGCTATTTACCAACGTGTAGAAGAACTAGCCAGTGAAAAAAGCTGATGTTCGGTAAACTATCATTCAGAGTTAGTGCTGAGTGATAGTTATTACTAACATTAACTCTTCATCAAAATGTCAGCTTTTCGTTTTTTAGTACCCCCAGGGGAATTCGAATCCCCGTTACCTCCGTGAAAGGGAGGTGTCCTAGGCCTCTAGACGATGGGGGCATCGGACTCAGACCTTTTATAAATTAACGAATTTTCTCAAGGATGTCAATAGCTTTTGCCAAAAAAAGTTGGTGGCGGCTAAACTGGGTGGAGGCGAAAGTTTGAAAAGGATACACAGATATGGATACACAAAAAAAAGTCCGTAGATGCTTGTCCGGGTTGGGGCAGAGTTACTCAACCTCCAGGGCTGCCAATTTTAGTAGATGCCTAAATAGAAAAAACGCAAAATTCGCCAAAGGAGAAAGGGTATGATGTTGTACCCTGTAGAGTTAATACCTACAGTTTTTTTACAAAAGATTTTGAAATAAATGGCTCAAAATCTACAACATGGAAGCATCTTTTGAAATCACTCTCCAGATGGCGATCGCTGTGCTAGCAGGTATTAGCGCCCAAGTCTTGGCTGCATACCTCCGAGTACCCAGCATCGTCTTGTTATTGCTGTTGGGCATTTTATTTGGCTCTGATGGTCTAGGACTGTTACACCCCAATCTGTTAGGCACTGGACTGGAAGTTATTGTTGCCCTAGCAACGGCAATTATTTTGTTTGAAGGTGGGCTGAATTTAGATCTGCGAGAATTAGGCAGAGTTTCAGTTAGCCTACAATTGCTCGTCACTCTTGGAACCTTAATCACACTACTTGGTGGCAGTATGGCTGCCCACTGGCTGGGTGAATTTCCTTGGAACATAGCTTTTCTCTATGCTTCCATAGTCGTGGTTACAGGCCCTACTGTCGTTGGCCCCTTACTCAAACAAATCAATGTAGACCGACAGGTAGCCACACTTTTAGAAGGCGAAGGAGTTTTAATTGACCCTGTAGGAGCAATCCTGGCTTTCGTTGTCTTGGATACGATTTTGAACGGTGATGCTCAGCCAATTAATGCCATCGTTGGTTTGCTGATGCGGTTGGGTGTTGGTGCGGCAATTGGTGGTGCTGGTGGTTATTTGATGAGTTTGATTTTCAAACGTGCCAGTTTTTTGTCATTCGAGCTGAAAAACCTAGTGGTGCTGGCAATACTTTGGAGTTTGTTTACCTTATCGCAAATGATCCGCAGTGAATCGGGAGTAATGACGACAGTAGTCGCCGGAGCGGTGTTTGCTAACTCCTCAGTTCCAGAAGAACGTCTGTTAAAAAGCTTTAAGGGTCAGCTGACAATTCTCAGCGTTTCCGTACTATTCATCCTATTAGCTGCTGACCTATCCATCGCCAGTGTGTTTGCTTTAGGCTGGGGTAGTTTACTCACTGTTTTGGTACTAATGTTCGTTGTTCGCCCAATTAATATCCTGTTCTGTACCTGGAACAGTGACCTCAACTGGCGGCAGAAATTGTTTTTAAGTTGGGTTGCTCCTAGAGGAATTGTTTCCGCGTCTGTTGCTTCTCTATTTGCAATTTTGTTAACACAACGGGGAATCAATGGCGGTGACTCCATCAAAGCTTTGGTATTCTTAACAATTATCATGACTGTTGTCTGCCAAGGACTAACGGCTGGCTGGGTTGCTAGATTTCTACAAATAACCTCCAAAGATGCAACTGGGGCTGTAATTGTGGGTTGTAATCCCTTGAGTCTTTTGATTGCTCGGTTCTTTCAAGAACGGGGAGAAAACGTAGTCATGATTGACACTGACCCCCAATGTCTCCTGCAAGCCGAAGCCCAAAATCTCCGGGTAATTGCTAGTAGTGCCTTGGATGGAGCGGTTTTGGAAGAAGCCGGACTTGCTTCTATGGGTACTTTTTTGGCAATGACAAGTAATGGTGAGGTCAATTTTGTTTTGGCTCAACGAGCAGCTGAAGAGTTTAATCCACCACGAGTGTTAGCAGTTTTTCCCCGTGACCCCCAAGCTAGTAGCTCACCCAATAACAAAGTTAATCAAGCTTTTATGCCAGATTTAGCCATTAAGACTTGGAATGAATATCTCAATGATGGGCGAGTCAAGCTGGGGACAACGACCCTCAATGAGTCGGAGTTTTCTACTCAATACGATCGCATCCAAGAGAAAATTCGCACTGGCGTATTAATTCCGCTATTGTTAGAACGAAAAGAGCGCTTACAAGTAATGCCAGCTAATCAAGAGTGGGAAGTTGGCGATCGCATTATCTACCTATTGCATGACCCAAGACCCAGCCTTTTAAAACGCTTATCCGGTGCCACCCAATCTACTCCCCTACCTCTAGAAAAGTTACCAGAAGTTGAAGACCTACCCTTAGCGCCTTTATCTCAGCTTTCCACTACTGAGAGTGCTGGGAGATGAGGGAGCAGGGGAAGAATAAAACTCCTGACTCTTAACTCTTAACTCCTAACTTCTTTGCGCCTCAGCACTCTGTTGCCATTCTTGCCAAACTAAAGCAGATAAATGCAGTATGGCTAGAATCAGTGTCGTTGTAGCAATCAGATAAGTGTGTATTGTGTAAAGATGCTCAACAGTAACTGTACTGATGGCTCCACCACCTATGAGGATGTCGCGCAGTTGCCCACCAATTAAAGGAATGGCTTCGATGGTTCTTAACTCAATACTAAAACGCCAGTAGCCTTCTTGAGTCCAGTCCAGAATCATCGCCGTCCAATTTAGTCCGATGGCACTAAGGGTAAATAAAATTCCACTAATCCAAGCAGTCAGCCAACTTTTATTAAATTGCCGACTTAAAAACATAACTACGATTTGAATTAAGGCGATGGCAATTAGGCCGTTACCAGCAAGCTCGTGGGATCTCCAAAATAACCAACCGTATGGCACTTGTGTATTAATTGTCTTTAATGAGTTATAAGCGCCACCGGCTGTTGGCTGGTAGTAAAAAGAAAGTAAAACTCCGCTAGAAACGTAAATTAAGCACAAAGTCAGAATTACAACTGATAATATCGTCGCTACTCGTCGCAGAATTCTATCGAACTGGGTGCTTTGCATGGCTCACCCCTCCTGTTCTTAAGTAGGTATTTATTCTTATAAAATTATTTTAGCTAATAAATTTTAATAAGTTTTGCTTTTCTTATATAAAAATAAAGTTTTTTAAATCAAATATTGTACCCAAG
>NZ_JACKZU010000443.1:0-6163 GCF_014222165.1 Nostoc sp. 2RC | reverse complement strand
CTCCCCACACTCCCCAACTCCCCACCTCCCCTACTCCCTACTCAAATGTTTGAGAATCAAGGAACAAACATCCGTCGGTTCAATGATGTCGCTATCAACTAAGTGAGTTTGATGGGTGATAAATAACGGCCCTTCATTTGTGGAGGTGGTTATATGACCGTGAGAACCACGCACTATGGAAGCATCCAGAGGAATCACATCCATGAGGTAGCGAAAACCAAGTTGTTTCTGTAGTAACTTGAGAGCGATTTTTCCTTGAGGAAATTTAATTTGGGGATTGAGGAAAAGCTCTACAGGATCGTAACCGGGTTTGCGGTGAATATCTACGGTTCTGGCAAAATCAGGGGCTTTGTTGTCGTCGAGCCAATAATAATAAGTAAACCAGGTATTAGGCGCGGCGATCGCCACTAATTCTCCAGATCTGGGATGATTGAGATGGTAGGCTTGTTTACCTTGTTCATCTAATACTTGGGCTACGCCTTGAGTTGCTTCTAAAAGCGATCGCACTTTCGGAATGTAGGCTTGGTCATTCACGTATACATGGGCAATTTGGTGATCCGCCACAGCAAAAGCAATACTAGCACCACAATCGAGCAGTTCTCGCCCCAATTCTTCCCGCACTGCAATTAAGTTATTTTCCCGCAGGATGCGGTTTAAATGTACTGCTTGATTAACAGGAGTAATGCCATACTCAGAAAGAATAATTACCTGAGTATTTCGTGCTTGATAATATTCAATTAACTCTTTACAAACACCATCAATTTCGAGTAAATCTTTTTGAATGCGCTTTTCATCGTGCCCAAACTTTTGTAAACAATAATCTAAATGTGGCAGATAAACTAGTGATAATGTGGGGCTATAACGTTCTTCAATCCATTTAGCAGAATTAGCAATCCATTGACTAGAATTAATGGAAGTTTTTGGCCCCCAAAAATCAAATAATGGGAATTGACCTAAATCAGATTGAATTGGCGATCGCACATCACTAGGATGGGTATAAATATCAGGTAATTTTCTTCCATCCGCAGGATACATTGGCCTTGGTGTAATGGCATAATCCACCGAAGAATACATATTGTACCACCAAAAAAGATTGGCACAAGTGAAATTTGCATCGATGGATTTAGCAATTTCCCAAACTTTAGGAGCTTGTACTAATTTATTCGATTGTCGCCAAAATTTGACTTCACATTCATCTCGAAAATACCAACCATTAGCCACGATTCCATGTTCGTTAGGCAATTTTCCTGTTAAATAAGTAGCCTGAACAGAACAAGTTACAGCAGGTAGTACTGGTTTGATTGGAACTACTTGACCTTTGGCTGCCCAAGTAGATAAAAATGGTGTATTCTTTCCCAGTAAACTAGGTGTTAATCCTACAACATTTAAAACAACAGTTTTTTTCATAAACTTAATTTATTCAGTGTTTGCTTACAAACAATCAGAATTGTGAATTTGATAGCGATTTTTTGTTAAGTGAGGTAAAGATAATATTTGGAAACGCATACCGCCGTTAGGCGTTACCGCAGGGTAGGGACGCAAAGGAAGGCGCAGAGGTACGCAGAGATTTTTACCTTGGCAGATTAGGAAATGCTATAACTTATGGATTCTGAGTTTTTTCCTAATTCTTTTAATATCCAATCATATTCCCGCTCAATGGAAGTCAGTAAATCTATTTTCATTTCTGGTGGTAAAACATCCCAAGTGTAAGTTTCAATTTCTAAATGCGAACAAGCATGATTTGTTTGCAGTAGATGTAAAACAGTAGCAATATCATCTTGGGTAGACTGCAAAATTTGATAATCACGAATAAAAATTGGAACGTGGAAATGAGTACGCCATTCTTGAGCTAGAGATTGCTCTAAATGAGGTAATGCAGTCACTAAATCGGGATAGTTATGTAGCGTACCATCAGTGCGATGTTCGATTACTTGGTGAAGATAGGTAGATTCTGCAAAAGGACGTAAGCGTTCAACAATTAAACTACGTTTTTCAACTTCAGGGGGAATTTTCACTTGAATTGCTGCGCTGATTTGAATTTTACCAATTTTAATTCCTGCTGCTGCTAAACGTGTAAATACAGAATTTGGTTCTTCGTATTCAACTGAAAAATGGCAAGTATCATAACAAAGTCGGATATGTTCTAATAATTTATTTTCTGCTAAATTTTGTTCGATATTTAATTTTTGAAAAAAATAATTACCGCCAATAGGCAATAACCAATTTTGAAAAAAGTCAATTACTTCTGATGTATTTTCAATTAAGCCATCTGGTTCTGGTTCTAAGTCGATATGTAATAATGTTCCTGTTTGTTCCCAGATGCGGATTGCATTTTCAACAACTGATGCCAAATTTAAACAACTTTTTTTGATAACTGAATCGCGAGTTGCTTCGTCTTTTCCCCACCAAGGTTTATAGGATAAGGGCAATGTAGAAATACCGCCATCAAGTCCTTTGGGTAAGAGAGTTGCTAAAATTTGTGTAAGATTTAATGTGTAGTCCAGTCGTTCTTGTGTAGACCAATCTGGTGCATAAACTTGGTCTTTTACTACTTGTCTGTGGAACCCTCCGTAAGGAAAGCCGTTTAAGGTAAAAACATATAAATCCTGCTGAGTTAACCACTCTTTGAATTGAGCTAATTGATTATTTGCTAACAGTTCCTTGGCGGCTATATCTGCTAACCTCAAACCAATACCGAAAGGTTCCGTGGGTGATAAACGTGATTTGAGTTCGGGAATATATTTTTGGAGATTTGCAAATACTTCTACCCAGGTTTCGCCGGGATGAATATTGCTGCAATAAGTTAAATGGAAGTTGTTGTTTGTAATTTTCATTTTCTACATTCTGTATTTATTATTTGCATACAAAGACGCAAAGAGGTTTTTGAAGTATAAATGATTATCAATTTCTTTGAGTTTCTGCGTGAGATTTTGATAATTGTGTGGAGTGGATTTTAAGTCAATACGGTTCAGTTAAGGCTAAAATTCTTGGTCAAATTCAATTTTTTTAACGAACCGCCAAGGACGCAAAGAGAAGAAAGAAAGGCTTAACTGAACTGTATTGGATTTTAAGTAACAGCAAATATTTGTGCTAACTTCATCGAAATTGGTAGCAAAATCAAAACCGCTAAACCGTAATACAAACCTGCAAAACCAGATGCAACAGTGGCGTCTAGAACAATTAGAGACAATACACCGATTTTTACGGCATTGCGGATATTTTCTGGTAAAGGTTCGCGGGCGGCTTTGATGAAATTAGGTAGGATGCGGATAGCTAAGAAAATTGCGAATGGTAAGGCAGCGATCGCTGTATACTCCGGTAAGATTCCTAATGCTAAAATTGCCGTCAAAACTATTGCAATTAAAATGAGTGCTAAGACTCCTGTAATCTTTTTTCCACCGTGAACTTCCCCTTGACTAATAGCGGTAATAGCTGCAATATAAATCACAGGAATCAGTGTTAAATACCAACGTTCTGCAATAATTCCTGGGACAGCACTGACACCTAATAATAAATTACTGCCACGGCACAAACCCATATTCAGCGGCCCAAAAAAAGGATGATGTTTGGCAAGGGAATTATACAGCAATGCTGAAAGGGTAATGAAGATAGCGATCGCCCCACTCAGCCAAGATACTTGAAAAGCTGCTCCAATACCGATGGCAAACAGTAAACTACCTAATAAAGCAGCATTTCTCAACGACACACGACCGCTTGGTATTGCTCTATTTGGTCGTTCTTTTGCGTCTAAATCAGCATCAAATACATCATTAAAAACGATGCCACCGCCGTATAAACCAGTTGTTGCTAATAACAACCAAGCTAATGGAATTAAAACTCCAAAATTAGCGTCACCATTAATTAATTTAATCAAAATAATTCCCGCACCAGAAGCCGCAAAACCAACCAAAATATCAGCCCAAGCAGTAACAATATTAGCCGGACGCATCAATTCCAAATAACCACGCCAGCTTTGAAAATTCCAGCTTGCAACATTCACTTATCAGCCCCCCGAATTTTGTATTTTAGATTTTAGATTTTAGGTTTTGGATTGTGAGAATGACTGCCTTGAAAATAGGGAATAGAAATACAAAGATAATAAGTCATCAGTCATCAGTCATCAGTCAACAATCAACACTCCCAATTTTTTATTCAATCAACACCGAAAGCGAATTAATACCTGGTTCTTGTCCTCGCAACACAGAATTACCATTAAATAGCTGACGCTGGTCGATGGATTGAGGATCGAGCCAATCTGAGGCTTGCATTTGTCCGGTTTGACTGTAAGCAGCTAGGGCATTTTCATAACAAACTGCTCGCACGTGTTCTTCTGGAATGCCACTTTCTAACATCAATTTAGCGGTTTTTGGTACTGCTAATGGATCGCTAATTCCCCAATCAGCACTACTATCAACAATGATGCGATGGCATCCATATTTACGAACAACTTCTACCATCCTGGCGTTACCCATTTTTGTTTGGGGATAAATCGTAAAAGCTGCCCAAAAACCTCGTTTTAATACTTCTTCAACAGTTTCTTCGTTGTTATGGTCGATAACTATTTGTGATGGATCTAAACCATATTCAATACATCGATCCATACTCTTACTTGCACCCGCTTTTTTATTACGATGAGGAGTATGAATTAGCACTAACATATCGAGTTCTTTAGCTAATGCTAACTGTTGACAAAAATATTTATCTTCTGCTTCTGTCATATCATCGTAGCCAATTTCGCCAATAGCCACGACTCCTTCTTTACAAGCATAAAGCGGTATCAGTTCTAAAACTTCTGCCGCCAGTGCTTCATTGTTAGCTTCTTTAGGATTTAAGCCAATTGTGCAGTAGTGCTGAATGCCAAACTGACTAGCACGAAACCTTTCCCAGCCTACTAGACTGCTGAAATAATCTTTAAATGTGCCGGCATGGGTTCGGGGTTGTCCCAGCCAAAACGCTGGTTCAATAACGGCAACAATGCCATATTCCCGCATTACTAGGTAATCATAAGTAGTACGGGAACACATGTGAATGTGAGGATCGATAAACATCATAGGTTTAGGGAATTGAGCATGGGGCACTTGTACTGAGCGTAGTCGTTGGCGCAGCCTCTCGCAGAGAAGTATGGGGCATGGGGCATTGGACAGTCAACAGTCAACAGTCAACAATCAACAGTCATCTCCCCCACTTTCTTTACATTTACACGCTAAAACTATTCCAAGTCAGGTTACCCTGCTTAATGGATGACTGTAAATCTGGATAATGGGAAAGTAATATTTGCGCTTGGGGTAAACCTGATTCAGCACAAGCTAAGGCTGCTGCTTGTTGTTCGGCGATATCGCCATTAATCAGGACTTTTTCTAAATCTGCAACGATGGCACTATCAGCAAATTTACCTACAGATCGCCAAAGTTCTGGGGTAACTGACCGTTTAGCAGCCCAGCGTTCGTGGGCATAGTCTGTCAACATCTTTGCTAATTCTGGGTTAGCGCGGCTATCTAAACCCCAAATTAGATGCAATGGACTACCGACAAACACTGCTTTCAACACCATCTGATTCCAAGCGGCATTATCTAAGTAATTCGCTGGATAGGGATTGCGTAGTGCTACGGCTTGGAATACGTTGAGCATGTTGCTGCGGATTCCCTCAGCAGCACGCTGACGGTGTAATTCTGGATGTGGTAACAGGGGTAAACTTTGATACAGTGCAACTAGCTCGCCCATGTCGGCACTAGAGAAAAGTTTATCGAGCGATCGCACATAACTCTGGGCATCATCGTGGGGTAAAGCTAAAACCAAGAGTGTGCGCCCTGCTCGATCTACAGTCCAATTACCAGGATTCCAATCAGGAATTGCCTCCTGTGCTGCTTCCAAATCTTCGGATGTTAGCTGCAAATTCTGTTTACCCAGGTAACGCGGCACAGCACTAAAAGATGTAAAAAACACTCGCTCAGCAGCACCGCTAGCGATGTGTGCCTGCTTCTGTTCCAGCCAAGCAATACCTGTCTGAGAAACAGATTTTAGTAACCACTGATGTAGTAACTTGTTTACTTTACTCATGATAAATTTCAGGAGAAGTTGCCCAATCTTTTTTAGCGACAACTATGTATAATATCTAGCATTAAATTTGATACTTTGTTCTTCAAACAGTTATATAGTATATTAC
>NZ_JACKZU010000442.1:0-6177 GCF_014222165.1 Nostoc sp. 2RC | reverse complement strand
ACCCCACCCCTCAATCCCCTCCCCGCAGGCGGGGAGGGGAGGTTTTGCGTTAGCAAAACCGGGGTGGGGTGACTCCGGATTAATTAGTAATTGAGTAAGTTTGCTCTAACGTCATTAAACTTCTTGCAAAAGTCGGGAAAAAGTTAAGAGGAAAGGTTTGGTATTTCCCCTTTCCCCTTTCCCTTTTACCTTTCCCCTTTAACCGAACCCTATTACCCCATAACCCACATACTCATTAAACAGCTCTGCCATCTTGCTGTTGACTTGAGCCTATGGACAATGCTCTGTGTCCATCTGAGGTTTCATTTGGAAAATCAGGTGGATTTGAGCCTCCCCCTCGCTTATGAGAAAATAGAGATTGAGCCAAGGTTTTAACAAGAATGTAGAGAATTGGCACTAAGAACAAACTCAAGAAGGTTGAAAGCAGCAACCCTCCGAATAAGGCTGTACCTAAAGACCAACGACTACTTGCTCCGGCTCCTTCAGAAATCACCAAGGGCAAAAATCCTAATAGTGCTGCAAAGGAAGTCATTAAAATTGGTCGCAAACGTTCTTGTCCGGCTTTCACCGCCGCCCGCGTGTAGCTCATACCTTGCTCGTGCAGTTGATTGGCAAATTCCACGACCAAAATCGCGTTTTTCGCGGCTAGACCAATCAAAGTTACTAGACCTACTTGGCAATAAATATCATCTACAACTTTGGGAAACAGGCTACCTGCCATGAAAATATTCGATCGCAGCCAAATCGCTGTCATTGCTCCCAAAACTGCCAAGGGAACTGTGAGCAAAATAATAATGGGGTCAATATAGCTTTCATACTGAGCCGCCAGTACCAAAAACACAATAGCGATCGCTAAAGCAAAAATCAGCCCAGTGGCTCCTCCAGATGTCTTTTCTTGCAAATAAGTCCCTGTCCACTCATAACCAAATCCCTGGGGTAAAACCTCTGCTGCTACTTCTTCCATCGCTTTTATTGCTTGTCCAGAACTCGCACCGGGAGCGGGAGCGCCTTGGACTTTGATTGAGCGATATAAGTTGTAATGGGAAATTGTTTTTGGCCCCACAAAGGGAGTAACTTTCACCAAACTGCTCAAGGGAATCATCGCCCCAGTTGTTGAGCGAACATACAACTTGCCAATATCATCAGGATTTGAGCGGAAAACCCCATCTGCTTGGACGTATACTCGATACTGTCGCTGTCCCTGAACGAAGTTGTTCACATATTGCGATCCCAAGTAAGATTGCAATGCTCCAAAGATATCATTAATCTCGACATTGAGAGCTTTGGCTTGATTGCGGTTTACCTGGATGTCAAATTGCGGAGTATTGGCGGTGAATTGAGTGAAAACTCGTTGAAGAACTGGTTTTTTATTTGCTGCGGCAATGAACTTTTGAGTAGTCTCAACCAAACTTTCAATGGGCGCACTGCCCGTGCGGTCTTGAATGATAAACTCAAAACCACCAGTGGTACTTAATCCTCTCACAGGTGGAGCATTCACAGCGATCGCTCTAGCTTCGGTAATTGCAGACAGCTTTTTATTCAGTCCTTGAAGGATGCCATAAACAGAGTGAGATTGTTCGGTTCTTTCTTTCCAAGGCTTTAGATTAGCAAAGGCAATGCCCAAATTAGAAGCATTCCCATCGAAACCAAACCCACTAATCATAAAACTAGCTCTCACTTCTGGAACTGCTGTAACTTCTTTGGCAACGCGTTCCATTACTGATTCTGTGTATTTCAAAGAAACTCCGTCAGGCCCTTGGACAATTACAAAAAAGTAGCCTTGGTCTTCCTCTGGAATAAATCCGGTAGGCACTGTTGTGTACATGAAACCAGTTGCCAATAAACCAGCGATGAAAACTCCAATCACCACTACTTTAATATGGGTCAGGAAGCTAACAAACCTAACGTATCGGCGGGTAAACCAGCTAAATCCCCGATTAAACTGCGTAAAAAACCAGCCTAAAGGCCCCCGTGGAGTCTGGGCTGGGCGCATGAGGATGGCTGCCATACTCGGAGAGAAGCTTAAAGCATTAAAAGTGGAAATGGCGATGGAGCAAGCAATGGTTAAGGCAAATTGTTTGTAGACAATACCAGTAGTACCCGGAATAAATGCAACGGGAATAAATACCGCCATTAATACAAGAGAAGTGGCGATAATTGCCCCTGTCAACTCCCTCATGGCTTCCACTGCTGCCTGTAGCGGCTTCATGCCCTGTTCTAGTTTCACTGCAACGGCTTCCACCACAATGATGGCATCATCCACCACAATCCCGATGGCCAGCACAAAACCAAATAAGGTGAGTGTATTAATTTGAAATCCCAAAATCAAAAGAGCCGCACATGTGCCAATCAAAGACACGGGGATCGCAATGGTGGGAATGATTGTGGTGCGCCAGTCTTGTAAGAAAACAAAAATTACTAACACCACTAGCACAATTGCCTCAACCAAAGTGTGTAGCACTTCTTCTAAGGAAATTTCCACAAATGGAGTGGTATCAAATGCTAACTCCGCTCTGAGTCCTGGTGGAAATTTCTTGGTTAAGGTGGCGATTTGGTCTTCCACTGCATGGGCAACTTGTAAGGCATTACTACCTGGAAGTTGATATATCCCTAAACCCACAGCCGGCTTGGGAGCATCTCCTGGGAGGGTAAATTTGGCATCAGCAAGATAGCTCTCTGCTCCTAGTTCGACTCGGCCAACATCTTTGACTTTAACTAAGGTGTTGGTGTTAGTAGCGCCAGGTTGAGCCACCTTTAACACCATCTCTCCAAATTCAGCCGCATCTTTGAACCGACTGGTTGCCCGTAAAGCAAATTCAAAACTTTGATTATCTGGTGCTGGTTCCTTACCAATTGCCCCTGCACCCACCTGAATATTTTGTTCTTGTAGGGCAGTTGTCACATCTTGAGGAGTTAGCTGATGTTGAGCAAGCTTGTTGGGATCGAGCCACAGACGCATTGCATATTTGCGTTCTCCAAAAATCGTAGCTTTTCCTACACCAGGGATTCGCTTAATTTGATCGAGAATGAATAAATCAACATAGTTACTAATAAAAATGTTGTCATATTCATTATTATCTGCAAAGAATCCATAGACGAGAAGCAAACTACTTGATGCTGTTTCAATGGTGACACCAGTTCGTTGAACAGTATCCGGCAATTGAGGTTCAGAGAGGGCTTCTTTATTTTGAACGTTGACTTGAGCAATATCGCTATTAACACTAGTTGGGAAGGAAACAGTTATATTGCTCGAACCGTCATTACCTGTATTAGAAGAGATGTAAGATACATTTTTAACGCCATTAATTTGGCGCTCAATAATATTAGTAACAGTGCTTTCTGTTGTTTGAGCATCCGCACCAATGTTGTTAGAGCTAACAGTGATTTGCACCGGGGCGAGATCTGGTAGCTGAGAAATCGGCAAGATCGGAATACAAATGCTTCCCAGCAACAAAATGATGAATGTACAGACGGTCGTCAGAACTGGACGCCTGATGAAAGTATTGACAAACATAAGCTAGGGTTGGGCATGGGGCATGGGGCATGGGGGATTGGGAGAGGGGAGAGACAAGGGAGAGGGGGGAGACAAGGTAGGAATTTTTCTCCCTTGTCTACCTTCTCTTCCCCATATCTCCTAATGCCTTATGCCCAATCTTTAATGCCCATTAGAAATTTTTATCGTATACTGCCTCAAAAGTCCAAGATATACTGCTATAACCAAAAAGAATAGATAAAAACTACTAATACAGCATGGATGCAGACTTACGCTTGCTTCGTTACTTTGTTGCGGTGGCACAAGAGTTGAACTTCACCCGTGCTGCTGAGCAGTTATATATCTCACAACCAGCATTATCTAAACAAATTCGCCAACTAGAGCGAGAATTGGGCATTGAATTACTACGCCGTAACAGTCGAGAGGTGAAGCTAACTGCTGCCGGTGAAACACTTTTGCCTCTGGCTCAAGGACTAATTGAGGATTGGCAGTTTACTTTGTTAACTCTGCGAGAAGCAGCAGCAAGGGAAACGCAGACATTACGCGTTGGCTTTATTTGCAGGATTGGTAGCGAATTAACGAAATCCATTCTTTCAAGGTTTCAAGAGCTACAACCAGGATGGAGGGTAGCAATTCGCTTTTTTGAGTTTTCAGATCCTACAGCTGGACTACTCTCTGGCAATACTGATGTTGCCTTATTACGTTTACCGGTTCCCAAACAAGAAAAATTATTCACTGAAATTCTATTGGTTGAGCCAAGATGGGTTGCTTTATCATCCGACCATCCCCTCGCGCAGGAGGAAGTTTTGCAGATAGCAGATTTGGTTCATGAACCGTTTATTACAGTACCTACCGAAGCAGGAATCTGGCGAGATCATTGGCTAGCAAAAAATGAACGTGACGGCCATCCAATTGTCTATGGTACAGAAGTAAACAACACTAATGAAGCAATGGAAGCGGTGATTAATGGTCAAGGAATAGCACTAGTCTCGCAAACCACTACACAAGTTTATGCGTTGTCTGGACAAACTTTCCGTCCTGTTCGGGATATCACCCCCAGTGTGTTAGCTGTGGCTTGGCGGCGAGATTCTGCAAACAGTGTAGTTGATAATTTTGTGCAAGCTTGTCTTGATGTGTGTCAATCCAGTAGGGACTTCCAAATACAAAAATAATCGATCGCTATTGTCTTTGCAGTCATTCCTATACTTATAGATGAAATTTTGTTTGATTTAATTGAGATCTTAAAACCACAGGCAGAAGCGAAGGAAATAACCCTAGAGGACAATACTTGTCGGTTAAAGGGAAAAGGGGAAGGGGAAAGGGGAAAGAAAAAACCTTTAACCTTTAACCCCTTCGGGGTTCGCCAGTCGCTCATGGGGGAAACCCCCAAGACCGCGCTGGCTCACCTTTTCCCCAGACCCAATGCCGAGTTAAAAATCGTTAACCGAGCAGTATTGCTCTAGAGGATGATTTAACTGATGATGTATGGGTAAAAAGAGATGCAAATCAGTTAACTCATACTTCATTGTCACCTGAGGGAATGTGTTGGTCAAAATAAAAGTTGCATAGAATTACTCATTCGTAATCCGTAGTAAAAAGAACGGGACTGATTGATTTGTTAGGAAAAACTCACGCATAGTCGTAGAGGCAAAAATGGCTCATCAAATCGAACTGGAATTTATTACAGAGCTATCTGCATCAGAGGCAGCTGAACGTCTGAAGCAAGAAGGGTATAATGAGCTACCATTTATCCAACACCGCCAGATTTGGGGAATTGCCATAGAAATCTTCCAAGAGCCTATTTTTTTACTGTTACTAGGCTGTGGTGTTATTTACTTATTTTTGGGTGATGCTCAGGAAGCCCTAATTCTACTAGGCTTTGTCTTCTTTATTGTAGGCATCAACTTATATCAGGAACAAAAAACAGAAAAGTCACTGGAAGCATTACGTGACCTTTCTAGCCCGCGTGCATTAGTAATTCGTGATGGAGAACGCCAACGAATTGCGGGACGAGAAGTGGTGCGTGGTGATGTAATTGTCTTATCAGAAGGGGATAGAGTTCCTGCGGATGCTGTGGTGATTTGGTCTACAAGCTTGAGTGTCGATGAATCTCTGTTAACAGGTGAATCTCTACCTGTACGCAAGCAAGCTGTAGAGAATAGTGCAGAGTTAGAAATGATCGCCCAAAGAGCAACACAGCAACGTCCTGGTGGTGAAGATTTCCCTTTTGTCTATTCAGGTACACTGATAGTCCAAGGTCAGGGTATTGCTCAAGTTTATGCCACAGGTATCCATACAGAAATGGGCAAGATTGGCAAAGCTTTGCAGACTGTAGAACCGGAAGACACAGTTCTGCAAAGGGAAACGCGGCGCATTGTTAGTAGGCTGACGTTTGTGGCGATCGCAATTTGTGTTGCTGTGGTTGTGATTTACAGTGCAACTAGGGGTGATTGGTTACAGGGATTTTTGGCAGGATTAGCACTGGCGATGGCAATTTTACCTAATGAAATTCCTGTGGTCTTAGCAATTTTCTTGGCCTTGGGTGCTTGGAGATTTTCTCTGGCTAGGGTGTTGACTCGTCGCATACCCGTAGTGGAAACCTTGGGTTGTTGAACTAAGCTGAAAAGTCACCTTTTCAACTCGTCTTCAGAACCGGACGTGACACTTTCGCGTCATCCGGCTCC
>NZ_JACKZU010000441.1:0-6198 GCF_014222165.1 Nostoc sp. 2RC | reverse complement strand
AACTAATGTCTACTTGAAAATTTGAGAATTAAAATTTATTTTTGAAAATTGAAACATTATAAACAAAGAACATATAAACTTTTTTTTAGAACTATAATAGCTTGTTTTATTAGACCATAGGTATAACAGCCTATTCTAATTTTAATTGAGAACAGTATCGGCTAGATTTTCAGGGTTTTCTCTCTCTAATAGGGGCAAGAAATCTATTCTGTGCTGGCTGAAGAAAGAGATTTCATGCTCACTTTATCAAGGAACCGCGACCAGGAAAAATTATGACCTCTTTAGATCCTAATTTTTTTGACATTCCAGCCAAAAATCTAATCATTGACCAAGCTGTTGATGACCATCAAAAGCAAAATCATCGCAACTTGGAAGTCACCATAGAAGACATAGCAACACAAACAAAAACGGTAGCATTGAAAGCACACAAGTTACCGAAAATTCCGCCGAAGGAATTTTTAGCACCTCCTGGGAATTTCAATCCTACCCTACTGCTATTTTTGGCAGCTGCGGCAACATTGGTATTATCTAACTTTGGTTACTGGCTTTGGCAATGGCCGCAATGGCTGTGCTTTTGTGTTAATACTATTGCTTTGCATTGTGCGGGGACAGTGATTCATGATGCATGTCATCAATCTGCCCACCGCGATCGCACAATTAATGCGATGCTAGGACATGGTAGCGCCTTGATGTTAGGGTTTGTTTTCCCAGTATTTACACGAGTGCATTTGCAGCATCATGCCCATGTAAATCACCCCAAAGATGACCCAGATCATTATGTGTCTACAGGCGGGCCACTGTGGCTAATTGCATTTCGGTTTTTGTACCACGAAGTGTTTTTCTTTCAGCGACGATTGTGGCGTAAATATGAACTATTGGAATGGTTTATCAGCCGTTTAATTGTGGTTGGTATTTTTTATATAGCAATTCAAAATCATTGTTTAATGTATGTTCTGAATTTTTGGATTGTACCTTCTGGTATAGTGGGGTTAATATTAGGGTTCTTTTTTGATTACTTGCCCCATCGTCCTTTTAGGGAACGCGATCGCTGGAAAAATGCTCGCGTATATCCTAGCCCGATTCTTAATATCCTAATTTTAGGACAAAACTATCATTTAATTCATCATTTATGGACTTCTATTCCCTGGTATAAATATCAGTCTACATACTATCTAATGAAACCTTTATTAGATGAAAAAGGCTGTTATCAAACTTCAGGATTACGGCAAAAGAAAGACTTTTTAGAATTTATTTATGATATTTTTATCGGAATTCACTTTCACCATACAGCAACGAATAAAAAAGACGAATCACAAACTCACGAATAAGCTGTATTTCGCAAAGATGACATATTAATGTCTTTTCTAGCAACTCGGAAGCTAACGCCCAACGCCCCATTCCTAGTATCTATGTATGATTTTTATTGATATAATCAGGGTCTTGGGTGCCTAGTAGTTTGTCCCAGAAAGTAAAATACAAACCGTAGTGTACTTTATATTTGCGGTGATGTATTGAATGATGCATGGAACCAATCAGCCATTTTCCAATCCAGTTGGTTTGAGATGAAGGGGGAAATATCTCAAATCCCAGATGAGTAAACACGGCCCAAACTGTCATAGTTATCAGTGCAGCCACTAAGGTGAGAAAATGTAGTGGAACTATATATATTACACCTACAAAAAAAAGTGCTTGTACAATCGCCTCTGGAAAATCAAATGCTGAAGAACTCCAAGGCGTTGGTTCTCCCGAACGATGATGTCCATAATGCATCCATTTAAAAATTAGGGGATGATGAAACATCCGATGGATAAAGTAAAAGTATGTATCTTGAAGAATTAACACTACAAAAAAACTCGCTAGCAAATACCACAGTCCGTACTCGGAGAAATTAGTGTATAGTAGCGTTTTTCCTAAAAAATACTCTGAAATAATGAATGCTCCAGAAATTCCAAAAATCGCTGCGGAGAGTATCGATAATTGAATATCTTTGAAAATAGAAGAATTCATCAACGGTTTTATACGCAAACTCTTGTTGGTGAGAGACTTTCCCAGAACTGAATAAAAGAGCAAATAAGCTCCTCCAGCTATCAGAAAATATCGGGCAAGAGTGATAACGAAGAAGAAAAACCAATAATAGAAAAATGAGTGGTTTGTCAATTAGACCTATCCGTGAAATTAATTATTAATTTTCTACAATTAGAGTGTTTATTCTATCAAGAAATAGCTAAATTTCTCCTAATTTATTAATCGCCAAAATTCACTGCTTATTTTACAATGCTAAATACTCTGGGGATTGTATATTTAGATTTCTTAACAAAAAAATGGTGACTTTTGTGACATAGAAACTAAAATTTTGACCATTTCTAAAAATCAGGTTATCCAGCAACTTCAATTTTTGTGAATTTCTTATTTTCTATTATCAAATTATAGTCTCTTTCAGTTGTGGCTTTATATACCAGAAGTCAGAATTCAGAATTGACAATTTAGAATAACGTCTCGGTTGGACTAGCTATTAAGAGATACTATACTTCGGGGTTATTCAACCCTGCTAGCTACGTGATTCACTCAGAAAAATGTTCATTCGTGTAATAAAAACTTACCTTTATACATAAAAAACATCGAGTTTATTTTTTTTGTTCAGAAGATTTTTACCAGATAATCCATCAATTGCAATCACAATCAGCAATGAAAATTTTTTGCTACTCCTTTTTTTAAATAAAAACTTATGTGATAAATCATACAAATAATCAACATCAAAAAGGTTTACTTGTCTACTCCATACTCCATATTTCAAGACAGTGTAACCAAGTCAGTCAAAAGAAGTCACAATAGTAGGAGAATAGTACAAATACTTTGATATCTTAGCGATCCAAGCTTAGTTGTTATTTCCTATGAATCGTTCCGCCTGCCTCATCTTCAATCCAGTCGCGGGTCAGGGTGACCCAGAATCAGAACTGGCAGAAATTCGAGCAATATTAGAACCCGAAATTGATTTAGATATTTATTTAACAACTGAGGAAGTTGGTGCTGACGCTTTGGCGTACGCAGCAGTAGAGCGAGGGGTACATGCGATAATTGCTTCGGGGGGAGATGGTACCCTCTCAGCAGCAGCAGCAGCAGTCCTCCGTACTGATATACCATTTGGTATAATTTCTAGAGGTACAGCCAACGCATTTGCTACAGCTTTAGGAATTCCAGATACCATAGCAGCTGCATGTCAGACAATTTTGCAGGGAGGAACTCGTAATGTAGACGTGGCTTATTGTAACGATCTGCCAATGGTACTGCTTGTGGGTATTGGCTTTGAGGCTGAAACCGTAGAACTAGCAGACCGGGAAGCTAAAAATCGTTTTGGGATGATGGCCTACGTTTTAGCGGGAATTCAGCAACTAAGAAACTTAAAGAACTTTGATGTTGAAATAGAAACTGAAGACAGAATAATTAAAACTAGCGCTTGTGCAGTGACAGTAGCCAATGCCGCACCTCCAACTTCAGTATTAGCACAAGGGCCAGCAGGTCTAATTTATGACGATGGATTGCTAGACCTAACAATTGTAGCTCCTACTAGTAAAACCGGAGCGATCGCCGCAACATTCCATCTGTTCCAAACAGCTTCCACAGGCAACGCCGCAGAACGCAATGATATTGGTTATCTACGAGCCAAAGAATTTAAAATTACTACAGAGCCACCACAAAAAGTTGTTTTGGACGGCGAAGTTATCGGCACAACACCAATAGAAGTGAAGTGTGTACCAGCAGGGTTAAAAGTTTTTGTACCACTAACAGAAGAAGTTGAGCCTACAGAAAAATTAGAGGGACTCCCCAATTTGGTTATTGAGATGAAAAATCCACCAGAAGGTTGAGGGGATTGGGCATTGGGCATTGGGCATTGGGGACTGGTGAGTGACAAATTTTCCCCATGTCTTCCTTGTCTCACTTGTCCCCCACCCTCAATACTTGTCGGGTTTTGGGGAAAAGGGGAAAGGGGAAAGAAAAAACCTTTACCCTTTACCCTTTACCCTTTACCCTTTAACCTTTTCCCAAAACCAAATTCCGAGTTGAAAATGCACAAAGCGAGCAGTATTGACATCTCCCCCATCTACCTCATCATCTTCTATCCCCAATGCCCAATGCCTCATGACCTCCAATTAAAGAAGGAGTTAGATTGCCTTGAAACTAGTATCCGACCCATCTATTGCTAAGAAAATTCGCAAAATGAATCAGCGGGTACGATGGCAAGATCCGTTGATTGTCGAACGCAACATCGACCAAACTGGATTAGTGTTAGATGATGGTCATCCAGAGGATTTGGAGTTTTCGTTTTTAGTTGTAGGTGATAGCGGTTCTGGAAACCATCAGGGACAGAATCCCCAGCGACAGGTGGCTGAACTCATGCTGCCCCACCACGATGAATGTCGTTTTATGCTGCACACTGGGGATGTGATCTATTTAGTGGGGTCGAGTGAATACTACCAGCAAAACTTCATTCACCCTTACCGAGAGTTTCTTGTTGGTGGAGAGTATCCTAAAAAGATTACTTATGACCAGATGGTTTTTAAGCTGCCGATTTTACCCGTACCCGGAAATCATGATTATTATGACTTGCCGGTTGTCTTAGGCTTAGCATCTCTGACAACATTACCGATTCGTAAA
Source organism: Nostoc sp. 2RC (assembly GCF_014222165.1). Lineage (NCBI taxonomy): Bacteria > Bacillati > Cyanobacteriota > Cyanophyceae > Nostocales > Nostocaceae > Nostoc > Nostoc sp. 2RC. The sequence goes on along the minus strand of NZ_JACKZU010000441.1, from coordinate 1,545 downwards.
CTGTTGCGATCGCGGTTAGATTTAGATGTGGGTTTGCATGGTTCGAGAACAGGTGACGCCTACGCACGGGCTTTTTTAGACTATCTCAAAGCGTTTGAGCTTCCAGGAGCATTAGAGGCTCATCTAAATCACCACTACACTGCCAAAACAGACACGGGTCGTTGTCTTTGCTATCAACCAGGGCACTTTACCCGCCTTCCCAATCGCTACTACACTTTTCGCTATGGCGGTATTGATTTCTTCGCCTTGGATTCTAATACATTTAACGACCCACCACCATTGCCAAAGACAAAGCAAGGTGAAGTAGACCGCAAAATATTGGAAAAACATCGTCAGGATTTAGAGCAACAAAAAATGCAAATTATGGAAACCTCAGCCAAGCTCAATCCTGAAAACCCCAGTGATGCTGATGAATTAGAGGATTTCCAAGCTAAGTTGTCCCAAATTGAAGAAATTATTGTTGATATTAATAAGCAACTAGCCACAGACCGACCAACGCAGATTGACATCGAACAACTTGATTGGCTCAAGTACAGACTAATTGAATCTTGGAATACTAAGGAAGTTCGGGGACGGGTGATTTATTTCCACCATCCTCCGTACGTGACTGAAGCAACAAAGTGGCAACAAGCACAAACTTTGACAATTCGCAAGCACTTGCGTGATGTTTTAGATCGAGTAGCTCAAAAAATAGGTTCTTTAAATCAGGGGCGTCCTTTGGTGGATTTGGTATTGAATGGACACGCCCACTGTTTAGAATATCTGCAAACAATGGATACAGGACACGCAGATTCTCATATTCACTGGATTGTTTGTGGTGGTGGCGGATTTAGTCTGCGACGCCAGCGGATTGAAGGAGTAAATTTAATGGAGGAAAATAAATTAGTGGCGCGATCGCATTTGTTCGTAGGTCGCAACGGTTACGGTTTTCACAAGCGCCGCCCTTATTCAAGTTTACGCATTGATGTCAAAGGCGAAAGTCATCCCAAGTTTGTTGTTCGTCCCTTGATTGCCGAATGGTATCAACGACAATGGTATAGCCACGAACTTGAACCGTTGGTGATTTAGCAACTGGTGACTTCGGAGTGTGAACAGATGAGGTAAATAGTTTGACACTCTAACCCAGGGAATAAACCAATGCTCTTCAGCAAGCGACAAATGATTATGAGAACTTACGTACTGTACAAATTAATTATCTTATGGATTAACCAAAATGCCTTGTTTGAGGCTTTTATAAATCATCCTTGCAGCGATCGCTCTTTTTTCCTCGCTTATGCATCTGGACACCCATCTAGCTCTTAAATAAGTAAAAATAATGATTTCAAATGATGTCACAAGAAAGATATTAATTTACAGTAAATATCCTATGTTTACAACATATAGGTGATGTATCTCTTATCAAATATCAAATCCGCTTTAAAACATTTACCCCCTAGCCATTGAAGAAAGCTAGAGGGTAAAAGAAAAAAATAGAACCTGGCATCGAGCTATTTTAGCGTAGGGCAACCCCTAAACTATCGTTGCCGCAGCAGCGTTTCACCTCTG
>NZ_JACKZU010000043.1:0-32107 GCF_014222165.1 Nostoc sp. 2RC | reverse complement strand
CCCTTTCCCCTTTCCCCTTTAAAGAGCTAAGTCACGAAAGCGAACTACTAGTGATTAACAGCCATGTCAGAAACCACCTTACCTGTACCTCTAATTGAAATTCCACCCACCCAAGCAGAACTCCCTCATGATGATGGTGTCCCAATGGAAAGCGCACGGCACAAAGTCCAGATAGACTTGCTGATAGATGGCTTAATCCCTTGGCTGTCACACCGAGAAGATGGATTTGTCGGCGGTAATATGTTTGTCTACTACAGTCTGGCGCAGGTGAGAAACCAAGACTTTAGAGGGCCTGACTTTTTTGTGGTGTTGGGTGTCCCTCAAGGCGAACGTAAAAGTTGGGTGGTTTGGGAAGAAGGAAAAGCCCCGGATGTTGTCATTGAGTTGCTTTCCGAAAGTACAGCCGCCACGGACAAAAACGAGAAAAAGCTGATTTATCAAAATCAAATGCGCGTGCCAGAATATTTCTGGTATGACCCATTTAACCCAGATGATTGGGCGGGTTTTTCTATCCAACAAAGAGTTTACCAACCACTGGTGATTAACGATCGCCATCAATTGGTAAGTGAATCCTTAGGGTTAGCCTTGCAGCGTTGGCAAGGAAATTACAAAGGAATTGACGCCACTTGGCTACGCTGGGCAACTTTGGAGGGAGAATTACTGCCAACACCCGAAGAACAAGAACGCCAACGAGCCGAACAAGAACGCCAACGAGCCGAAAAAGCAGAATCCCAATTATTACAAACAGCACGCAACTTACTAGCCACTGGTATGACAGTGGAACAGGTAGTAAATATCACAGGTTTGGATGCATTAGCGATCGCACCATTGCCCCCTACGTCTGACTAGTGACTGCGGACTGGAGATGGGAGATGAGTTTTTCCCCTCTGCCCCATGCCCCATGCCCTATTCCCTATTCCCTATTCCCCATGCCCTATTCCCTATTCCCTATTCCCCACCATTTTATGTAAATTTGCTGATTCACAATACAAACGATACAATTCACAGGAAAATTTAGCGCGATCGTACTCAAGTTTCACCAGTCCAAGACTTTCTAATTTATAAGCAAGCATAGATTCTAATTTTATATCTTGTGCAGCAATTAACTTCTTAACCGCAGCAGCTAAGTCTGGCTCCTCCTGGAGTGCTGCTAATAGCCGTCGTAAATGGTCGTTATAAATTCCTGATTCTGTGGCTGCTTGTTGTAATAACTGTTTTAAGGTCACTTTTTCTTGAGAAATGTGATATAATGCTAGGCGCACTAAATAGGGATGTCCCCCTACCATTGACATCAATTGCTTGGCTTCTTTACCATCTTTCCAATCTAGCCCGTGACGCTGTGCTAAATCCTGTACTTGCTTGATTGTAAACGCAGGCAACTTTAACGGTAATCCGATATTAAAGGGCGATTGATTGAGCTTTAAAGGAATATAAATTTCTGTTGAATAAACCACAAGCAGCCGGAGTTTTTGCCAATTTTCTGTTTGCTTAGCTTGTTCGTGCCAAGAACGCAACAAAGGTAAAAATTCTTGAGCGATGGCCGGATACTCAAACACCCGATTCACTTCCTTTAATGCCAAAACTAAGGGACAAGTAAGATGTTTTAGCAAATACCTTTGAAAATAGTTGGTGCAGCTAACTTTGCTACCGATATCTTCATCCCAATATTCATCAAGTCTCGATTCTAGCTCTAACTTACTACTGATGTTGGCACAAAACCAACGTAAAAATTTATCCAGGTTGCCAAATACTGTTGAGTCTGCTTGCTGAAAATCCAAGTTAACACTGCGATAGCCAACGGACGCAGCGTAATTAATAATGCGTAGCATCAGAGAACTTTTCCCCATCTGGCTAGAGCCTTTGATGCGAATAACACAACCAGGTTCAGTAATTTCTCTATAAGCAAATTCCTCAATCGGTGGACGAGGGATATAAAAGCGAGAGGATAACATTACTGGGCCGCTGGGAAATTCTAGGGTAGGAACGGTAATGGTGGCGTGTTTTTCAATCTGTTGCTGTTGCACTTTGGTGAGGGCGCGCACTTCTAAGGTGTGGCGGAAGTTGGCTTTGCTAATTGGTTCTTCAAAAATTTTACTAAGTACTTGCCACAGCTGCGAAGCCACTTCTCTGATGCTTTGTGCCCCATAGTGAATTTCGGCTGCCATGTGGTTATAAGTTTTTCCCTCCCAGGACAAGCGCAATACTAATTCTTGTAGAGGTGTTAGAGGTTTTTTTTGGCTGACTGATAGAACTTGCAGCACTTGATCGATATTCATTTTCTGGATGTGTAGGTCGCTTTTCACCTTCATTGAGATCTAGGCAACTCCAACAACCCAAAATGTAGTCAATGTTCGGCTATGTTCTGGAGTTAACAGTAGTATATTTTTTAAAAAACCTACAAAGCAAGTATTTACATTTATTTTGTTGTGTGGTAATCTACAATTGCTTGTTATATAGCAATTAACTTGATTTAAACAATCAGCTTTCAAGTTAACAAACACAATTATGTTAGTTTTTATACTAAAAAATAATTTTGTTTATACAGTTATAAGATACAAAATGTAGGTAATTTTTGTACCTCGAAGCATATCTTGACGGAAATTAGACAACAATTTTCTCTTTACTTAATTTCTGGTTTCATTCAAAAATACTTTTAATACAAAATAACTAGTAACCAAATATCCAGATATTCTACTTTGCTTGTCGCAAAACATATCTAATTTGAATGAATTTAATAATTGCAGACATGAAATATTTTCATCATGTCTAGCGACAGCAAGACTTATTAACATAGATAAAATTAATAAAAATGGATTAAATTTTAAAAGATTGACAAAATAAAATTATATGAAATAATTAACATCTGTCCATTTGGATGTTGTGGAAAATTATTTAAATGTATGCTCAAAAATGAACATATTAATTATTGTTGCTGAAGTTATCCTGATAATCTTTGTTTTTTTACTCATTAACTGGCTTGTAGGTAAAGCATTCAAGCTGTTTTTTAAATCCTCTATATTTAGAAATGACGATCGGAGTATCAAAACCCTACGACGCAACATTACAGGGTTACTTTTACTTACTTGTTTGGTATTGTCGATTTTAATTGTTGGTGGCAATGGTTATTTAATTTATCGTGGTGAAAATCTACAAGAATACACGCTAAACATAATTCGCCGTATTCCCTTAGGATTTTGGATAGATCTAGGAATTGGTATAGCCAAAAGCGCCGCCCTATTGATTGTAGTGGCGATCGCAGTGAAATTCGTCAATTATTCCTTGAAGATCGCTAACATTCGCGCCAAAAATTTAGAAAGAAGTACTGCTGATGATGAAAGTATTGATGCTTTCTTCAAAGCCCTCAATCAAAGAGTCACTGGTGGAATTTGGTTGTGGGCTGCTATTTTGTGTGCGGAATTTCTGAAATTACCACCAGTAGTTTCGCAATATCTCTACATTGCACTGCGGATTTATTTAATTATCGCCGTCGGTTTGCTGATACTTAAAGCAGTAGCGGTGGTAGTTGATAGTCTAGATGCTTTGAGTCTTAGATACTCTAGCCCTGATAACCTCCTGAGGTTTTACGATCGCCTCCGACATCTGATACCCTTTTTCAAGCGATGTCTAGAATTTGTAATTTATGTCTGCATGGCGACATTGGTAATTCAACAAGTACAGTTAATTGCCAACGTCGCAGTTTTTGGCCCGCGAATCATCAAAATCATCGCCATCATCTTTATTAGTCGTGTATTGTTTGAGGTCGTCTACTTATTTGTTGAAGAAGTACTGTTTAAAAACCAGAATCTCAGTGAAATTCAAAGAAGTAGGCGTCTGACTCTCGTTCCTCTGTTTCGTAGTTTCTTACAATACTTTATTTATTTCGGTGCCATTGTTTCCATTCTTTACACCTTGGACATCGATCCTACTCCCATACTTGCAGGTGCGGGTATTGTGGGTATAGCTGTGGGTTTAGGGGCACAAACACTAATTAACGATATTGTCTGCGGCTTCTTTATTCTGTTTGAAAATTACTACTTAGTGGGAGACTATATCGAGGCCGGAAAATCTGAAGAGAGAATCGTTGAAGGTATTGTGGAAGCAATTGAACTGAGAACTACCCGTGTCAGACACCCCAACGGTCAATTACAGATTATTCAAAATGGCAATATTGGGTCAATTACTAATTACTCCAAACAGTACATCTATGCAGTAGTAGAAGTTGGCCTTCCCTATGATTCCAACTTAACTCATGTCTATAAAGTAATTGAGGAGGTAGGACAGCAGTTAAAAGCAGATTATCCAGATGTACTCGAAGCTACACAAGTGGATGGCATCGAAAGCCTTGGAGAGTCTAACTTGTTGTTGCGGACATTGACGAAAGTCAAGCCAGGAAAACATCTGCAAATCCAGCGTATTCTCCGCAAGATTTTTACAGATACTCTATTGAGCGAAGGAATTGTGATTCCCAGTGGTGTTGCAAGTACAGAAGATTAATTTACCAATAATTCCAGAGTCATTTAATTTTAGATTTTACATTGCAGGAAAAATCCCAAATTTCAATCATCCTTTAACAACAACAAACTTTCAAATTACTGAGGATTTGAGGTAAACACCAAATGATTTATACCCTCATTGCCCAAGCGGCAGAATCTACATCAAAAACCCCGATACCACCAGCACCCCCCACTATGCCAACAGCAGCACAAATCAATGCTTTTTTATATACATTTGCAGCATCTGTAATTGTTTTTTTTGTCATCTATGTATTAATCTTTTATATACTACGATCCTTTTTTAGGCGTACAGAACAAGATACAGCCCTGCTCATTATTGCGATTTCACAAACTCCATCCATCGCAATTTTTATATTTGCTAGTCTCAAGGTTTCTCTATTCCAATTAGGTTCAGGAGGAATTATAGATTGGATTGACCGAGGACTCACAGCTTTGCTAATTGCTGCTTTTACTTACTTAGTAACTGTATTTTTTACAGAAGCAGCAGTTTCCTATTTAAAAGACTACGCCCGCAAAACTGAAGCTGTCTGGGATGATGTATTAATTCCACTACTGCAAAACTTTATTCCAGTAATCACATACATAATTGGCATCTCTCTGTTTTTCAGCACCCTTGGAGTAGATTTAAGTGGCATTGGTTTAGCAATAGGTAGTATTACCGTAGTTTTGGGATTGGCGATCAAAGATATTTTAAGCGATTTTTTCAGCGGGTTGGTATTGTTAGTTGATACACCCTTTAAATTTGGAGATGTTATCTCCATGCCAGATGGGTCAATTGCAATTATCAAACAAATTGGTATCCGAGTGACCAAACTATATTTGATTAACGAGCATTGCGAGGTTTATGTACCAAACACATCATTGGGTAATCAAAATATAGTCAATCTCAGTCGCCCTACAACCCACTATGCTTATACAATCAAAGTCTCAGTCAGAGTTGATGCCGATGCAGTAATAGCAACAAAAATTTTGCAAGAAATCATCATTGGGCATCCAGATACTTTAGGTGACATTGATGAAAAACTGCAATATTTAGATAGTTTCGCAGCATTAAGAGAAGCAGAGGGTGATAAACTTTCCAAAAAAGAAGCAGGACGGCTGCGTTTATTAGTTGAGAAAGATGTTAACGAACAACTGCAAACCCTTGAGCAAGCATTTGAATATTTTGCCCTGGAAATTAAACAGTTAGAAAAGGGAGGCTTGAATTCAGAAGAATTGAGAAGTATCCAGAAAAACTATCTAGAAATATTGAACATTGTTGGTCTGGCTGTGATTACAGAACGTAAAGGAAAACGAGTGCGATCGCGCCTAGAAGAACAACAACTGGCTGGAAAACCAACTTTGATTAGTTTGATTCGCAAATGGTATCAAACTTGGCTTCAAGACCCTGATTTAGTCTTTGAAGACCAAAGTATTTTACCTGACGAATGGGAACAAAAAATTGAACTTTTGAAAATCAAACTCAATAAGATTTTTCAAAAAATTTCCAATCCTGGAGTAGATGAAACTAGATTAGATGACTACTCATTAAAATTTGTTGAATGGTTACATGATAGTTTTAAAGAATCTAACACCGCTTGGAAAGAGCCACAAGTTCAACTAACTGATATCCAAGGCGCTGGTATGCAATTTTCTGTGAGATTCTACGTTGATAATATTCAATTAGAACACTGGCGGCGTGGTAACCGCGTCCAAAATGAGGTGCGCCGAGAAATGGTACGGCGTTTAAGACAAGCTTATATTTACACACTAGGATGATGAAATCTAGTAGTTCGCCAAGTCAACTTAGCGGGGGAAAGGGTAAAGGGGAAAGGGAAAAGGTTTTAAATCCCTTACCCTTTTCCCCTTTCCCTTTTCCCAGCCCTCAAGCAGCAAAGATGACTTGCCAGACCACTAGGTGTACACAGACCCAATTTCAGATTTATCCCACACCTTCGTTTGAAATTTTTGTTCTGTTTTAGGTCATTTCATTAAAAATCAGTGGTAAACTCGCTGGCTAAAGCAAGGGAGACGAATTCCTCACTCTAGCCAGCGATTTTTTTATTTTCAGTATATTCCTGTAGCAAATAATTTGCAGTAACAGTATTTAAAGCATATATTAGAAAGATAAAATTTTTACTAAAAGTTTTGTTTTTATCTCCTGTTTATCGGGAGATAAAAGCATATATATCTACCATTAAGACTCAAATAGTAGGAATTATGACGCCTTTTTTTATCGCCGATCGCAATCGCAAATATACTAATTTTACAGCAAAAATAATTACAATTTTAATTAGTATAATTACTATAATTGGGTTGATAACATATCGAATCAGAGAGACGAATGAAACAACCAAACCCCAGCCAGAGGTTGTAAATCCGGCGATGGTAGCGGTGACGGCTTTGGGGCGTATAGAACCGGAAGGAGAAGTAATTCAAGTATTTCCACCTGCTTCAACGGAATCAGCTCGCATCCAACAACTATGGGTGAAGCAAGGCGATTGGGTGAAGGCTGGGCAAGCGCTAGCAATGTTAGATAATTACCCTCGTCGTCTGGCGGCTGTGAAAACGGCACAAGAAGATGTGAAAGTAGCTCAAGCACAGTTGATGCAGGTACAAGCAGGGGCAAAGCAGGGAGATTTACAAGCCCAGCAAGCGGAAATTGCTCGTCTGGTAGCAGAATTGCAAAATGCCCAAGTAGAGGAATCACGATATCGCAGTTTGTACACAGAAGGAGCGATTTCAGCTTCCCAATACGATCGTCAGCGTTTGCAAATGCAAGCAGCGCAACGTCAGGTAAATCAAGCTCGTGCTTCCCTCAATAGTTTAGCGGAAGTGCGTCCGGTAGATGTGCAGTTGTATCAAGCACAAATCAGACAAGCAAGAGCAAAGGTAGTGCAAGCTCAAGCTGAATTAGACTTAAGCGTGGTGCGATCGCCCCGTTCTGGACAAATTCTCAAGGTACATACATTTCCCGGTGAAATGGTTGGGAGTCAAGGGATTCTGAATTTAGGCAATACGACGCAAATGGTAGTAGTTGCAGAAATTTATGAAACGGATATCCACAAAGTACGTTTTGGGCAAATAGCAACAATTACCAGTCCCAGTCTCAGTCAACCACTCTCTGGAACAATTTCCCAATTGGGTTTAGAAATTAGTAAACCAAATGTATCCGATATAAATTCCTCAACGAATATCGATACTCGTGTGATGGAAGTGAGAATTCGCTTAAATCCAGAAAGCAGCCGTATTGTAGCAGCAATGACGAATCTTAATGTTGATGTATCCATAGGTCTTGAACAATGATTCGCCCTTTCATCAATGAACTTCAAAAAATACCCATTGCTTGGTTGCAATTGAGATATCAACGGAATCAAACAATTGCAGGTATTGTGGGAATACTTTGCATTACATTTCTCATTTTTATGCAATTGGGATTGAGAAATGCCTTTTTAGAGGGAGCATTACAGTTAACTTTAAATTTGAATGCAGATATTGTTTTAGTTAGCTCTCTTTCTTCCACTGTACTGCAACCGGTAAGTTTTTCCTCTAGACCTTTATATCAAGCATTAGCACTCAAAAACGTTGAATTTGTTGCACCATTTTATATTAGTTCAACTCAATGGTATGACAGAAATCAGCATGTTTATCGCATTAGAGTCAATGTCATAGGCATTCCTCCAAACGTACAAATACTAAACCTACCAGGAGTCAAAGAAAATCTAGACAAACTCAACAAACAAAAATTTGTTTTATTCGACCACAATGCAAGAACTGAATTCAATCCCATCATTGAGGAATTCACAAAAAAAGGTGAATCATCGGCAGAAATTTTAGCAGGAACCACTAGCTCATTACAGAAACTCAGAGTTGTTGGACTATTTGAATTAGGAGTTAATAATGCTTATGATGCAACTTTTTTGATGAATGCTGGAACTTTTAGTGAATTATTCGGACGTGATTTGAAAAAAATAGATATTGGTTTAATTAAATTCAATTCTGGTTTTAATTCAGATATTGAAATAAAACAACATGTGCAAAAATTAAAAACTTATCTTCCCGCAAATATTAATGTATTCTCCAAAAATGAATTAATTGAAAGAGAAAAAATATTTCACGAAAATAATTCACCGATGGGCTTTATATTTAGATTTATTTTAATTATGGCTGTAGTTATCAGTATTTTTATTTTATATCAAATACTTTATGTAAAAGTTACACATAATCTTGCTAATTACGCTACTCTCAAAGCTCTGGGCTTCAGTCAAAAATCTATCGTTTTCGTAGTTTTTCAAGAAGCAATAATTTTAGTAATTGCAGGATATATTCCCGGTGTAATCGTATCTTATATAGCTTATGATTACCTAATTAGAGTTACAAAGATATTTATCAAAATGACTATAGAAACAGCATTATCAGTTTTAGCATTAGTCTGCATAATTTGTTTAATATCAGCAGCACTATCTTTATTAAAGGTGAAAGATGCAGACCCAGTAGATGTTTTTAAATAAATGATTATGAGCCAAATTATTGGTATTCAAAACCTGAATCATTATTACCAAGAAGGCAAAAAGCAAAAACAAATTTTATTTGGCATCGATTTGCAAATCGAACCAAAAGAAGTTGTGATTTTAACTGGAGCATCTGGTTCTGGAAAAACAACGCTATTATCTCTCATTGGTTGTATGCGTTCCGTTCAAGAGGGTAGTCTGAAAGTTTTGACTCATGAATTGAAAGGAGCCAATGAAATCCAGCGAATGCAAATACGGCGGCGAATTGGCTATGTTTTTCAGCATTTTAATTTACTCGATTTTATGACTGTGGAACAAAATGTCATGGTTTCTTTGGAACTACAAGAGAATTTTAGTCATCCACAAGCAAGAAATCAAAGTCGGGAAATTTTGACCGCGGTGGGATTGGGACAGCACCTAGACGCTTATCCAAGGGATCTGTCTGGCGGACAAAAACAACGAGTTGCTATCGCCCGCGCTCTTGTCCATCGTCCTCGATTACTGTTAGCTGACGAGCCGACATCCGCTTTAGATAGGCAAACAGGACGAGAAGTCACGGAATTGATGACGAGGCTAGCTAAAGAACAAGGAAGTGCAGTTTTGATTGTCACCCATGATAGTCGGATTTTTAGTGCTAGCGATCGCATCGTCCGTATGGAAGATGGCAAACTTGATATAGACTACCAAGGTCAGCTATCTATTGCTTTACCAACCTTAACAGATAAGCAATTATTTGAGTTGATTCCCCAATTAAAAATGTTGACCTTCCCACCAGGGGAAATTGTTATCCGCCAAGGTGAATTAGCAGACAAGTTTTATATCTTAATTGAAGGGGAAGTAGAAGTTATTCAAGAGTTGCCGAATTCCAAATCAAAACTCTTAAAAACATTGGGCCCTAATACCTATTTTGGTGAAATAGGCTTATTGCAAGAAACAAAACGAACCGCAACTGTAAGAGCAACAACTGACGCAGCAATTAAAGTTCTTGTCATCGAGCGTTACGATTTTTATCAAATGGTTGTCACTTCCAAAATGACTCATGCACTTTTGAACTACCAAGCAATAAAATCGCTGCTAATTCGGAAGTTCAAAACATCCTACTACAAAAGCATGACCAATTAATGTTAATCATATATAGGAATCTGATTTGATTCCAACAACCAGCGCTCTACAAGCCCCGTCTTTGAAGACGATTGCATTGGTCAGGGTCTCAAGCCCCGTTCAATCTTGTCTTCCCCACTTTCTACTCCCTATTCCCTACTCATATCATGTCCGCTTGATTACTTATTAAACCCGAAAAACCCCAAAGAGCCAAAGCTACGCTTTGTCTCCCCTCCCCGAACTTCGGGGAGGGGATTAAGGGGTGGGGTGCAATAGCTGTGGGAATCATAACTAATTAGGCGGACATGATATCACTTGTTGTTGACTGCAACGCCAGCATAAGCTGTAGTGGATATAAAGTTTTCTGAAACCTTGAGGTTGGGGGTAGCGTCACTATTTCAGCCACTAGTTATTGTAAATCACTCCAGATTGTACGTTTCATTTCTGGATAGAGTACTTGAGATAATTAAAACACAAGCCCAAATTCTCAACCCCAAATTGCAATGATACCCTGTTACAAATTGCCCATATCCCAAATACGTCGTGTTGGATTAGCCTTATTGATACCAGGTTTTCTCTTAGGAACTTTTGCGATCCCAAACCAACTGCAAACCGCTACTGCACAAACATCAACAGAAAATCGCCCTTTGACTATCCGTGCTGATGTGCAAGAATATGACGCCAAAACTCAAGTCATCACGGCTCGCGGTAACGTGCAAATGTTCTATCCTTCTCGCCAGCTTCAGGCAACCGCCGCCCAAGCACAGTACTTTAGTAAAGAACGCCGCATTGACTTTAGTGGCAACGTCTATATTTTGCAACAGGGGGGTAACAGTATTCGGGCAGAGAAGGTAACCTATTTAATTGATGAAGGGCGATTTGTCGCCTTACCCCAAGCCAACCGTCAAGTAGAGTCCATCTACATGGTGGAGGAATCAAACAATAATGGACAAACTGCCACACCCGCCCCACAAACACCACAATTTAAGCGTTCTAATTAGCATCTACTACTGAGAAAGGCTGCAACAGTGAAAATTGTTTTAGAGAATATTCACAAATCTTACAACAAGCGAGTCATTGTCAACCGCGTCAACCTTTCTGTTGCTCAAGGCGAAGTCGTTGGTTTATTAGGCCCCAATGGAGCTGGTAAAACCACGACTTTTTACATTGCTACAGGTTTAGAAAAACCCAATCAAGGAAAAGTCTGGCTAGGTAATCTCGACATTACAGCAATGCCAATGCACAAAAGGGCACGATTGGGTATTGGCTATTTAGCACAAGAACCAAGTGTTTTTCGCCAGCTCTCGGTGCAAGATAATATTCTATTGGTGCTAGAGCAAACTAATGTGCCACGATGGGAGTGGTCAAGGCGATTAACAACTTTACTGCGGGAGTTTCGCTTGGAAAAATTAGCTAATAGCAAGGGAATTCAACTTTCTGGTGGGGAACGACGCCGCACTGAATTAGCAAGATCTTTGGCTGCTGGACGAGAAGGGCCAAAGTTTTTATTTTTAGATGAACCATTTGCGGGAGTCGATCCCATCGCAGTCTCAGAAATTCAGCAAATTGTCGCTCAATTGCGCGATCGCGGTATGGGTATTTTAATTACAGATCATAATGTCCGCGAAACCCTGGCCATTACCGATCGCGGTTATATTATGCGTGAAGGACAAATTCTCGCTTTTGGAACTTCTGACGAACTATACCACAATCCCCTCGTGCGCCAATATTACTTAGGTGATAGCTTTCAAGTCTAAAGTCAGAATTTAGGAGTTAAAGCTTTACTTTACCAGGGTTGCAAATATTTAATTTTGAAAGTTGCTTATGATATCAAAGAAAGTCACATCTTTCTACAATCTACACTCGCTGCTGCCTTTTACGATTATGGATCGTTATCTTGCCAGCGAATTGTTACCGCCGTTTTTCTTTGGTGTCGGAGCTTTTTCTTCAATTGGCGTCACCATTGATGCTGTATTCGATTTAGTCAGAAAAGTTGTTGAATCTGGATTACCTGTAGACATTGCTATTCAGGTTTTTTTATTAAAGTTTCCCAACTTTATTGTTTTAGCCTTCCCTATGTCCACACTGCTGGCTACTTTGATGACTTACAGTCGTCTTTCTAGCGAAAGCGAACTAATAGCCTTGCGTGGTTGTGGAGTGAGTGTCTATCGTATGGTGCTAACTGGTGTGATGTTAAGTCTTCTGGTTACAGGAATGACATTTGTATTTAACGAACAAATTGCACCAGCAGCAAATTATCAAGCGGCTATGACTTTAGATCAAGCCCTCAAATCAGATAAGCCAACTTTTAAACAACAAAATATTTTTTATCCTGAATACCAGGATGTTGTACAGCCAGATGGCTCTAGGAATAGAATTTTGACACGCTTGTTTTACGCCGACCAATTTGATGGTAAGCGTATGACAGGTTTGACAATTATAGATCGCTCAACTAAAGGTTTGAATCAAATTGTCGTATCAGAATCCGCCCAGTGGAATCCTTCTCAAAATGTCTGGGATTTTTATAACGGTACGATCTATTTTGTGGCTGCCGATCGCTCTTATCGCAACATTGTTAGATTTGAACAACAACAACTGCAACTACCACGCACGCCATTAAGTTTGGCAGAAAAAAGCCGGGACTATGATGAAATGAATATTGCCGAAGGACTAGATCAACTAGAAGTAGAACGTCTGGGTGGCGATCGCCAAAAAATCCGCAAACTGGAAGTTAGAATTCAACAAAAAATCTCCTTACCCTTTGTGTGTGTAGTTTTTGGCTTAGTGGGTGCGGCAATGGGCAGCATACCCCAACGCACCGGCAGAGGCACCAGTTTTGGCATTAGCGTTATAGTTATTTTTTCTTATTACTTACTTTTCTTTATCAGTGGCGCGATAGCACAAGCAGGCGTCCTCTCTCCCTTTATGGGGGCTTGGTTACCCAACTTCGTTTTTTTAGGAATAGGTATGTTTTTATTGATGCGAGTCGCTAAACGGTAAATTGAAGGACGCAAAGACGCGTGGATACAAAGACGCGGGGACATGGAGACACGGGGAAGGAGAACACACAAAGGATATTTGATAATTTCTCCGTATGTCTTTGTTGAATTTTTCTTGCTCCCCGCGTCTTTGCGTCTCCCACTCCCCGCGTCCTCTTCTTTCCCCACACCTCAATCACGGATGATAATTTCGACATTCTGGCGCATCTGGATTTTCCTGACAATATTTTTCAAAGGTAACTTTGGCTGACACCATACCCTCGGCTTTTTGATGAGCTGCTTCTGCTTGGAGTTCTTCTACTTCATCCCAAGCAGCTGCACAGGCTTTAGAATAAGCACCTTGTTCAGTACAAATAGCACGAGCCTGTTCAATAGCTTTTTGAATTCTCTCCTCTAACAGTGGCACTTTCGGCGCTTCCACAAAATCGCTTTTCGTCAAAATGTCGGTAATGGAGATAATCCCCAACAGCTTACCTTGAATCACAGGCGCTCTATGGATACCAGTATTAGCAAATAACCTTGCTACATATTCCACAGCCAAATCAGGGTTTACTACAATGCAAGGCTTACTCATAATTTCATAAACCCGCACTTGCTTTGGATCTTTACCGTAGGCTGTTACCTTATAGACAACATCTGTTTCTGTGACAATCCCATAGGCATCATTGTCATAGCGACGATCCACAACCAACGCCCGCAATTTTTTTTCTTTCATCACCGCCACCGCTTCCGCCACAGTGGCCGAACCGCGAATGGTCACTACGTTTTTGGTCATGATATCTTCAGCTTTCATCATTGCTGTAGTCTCCTGGAAAATAGTACAGTGCGGCAAATTGCTCTTAGAAGCGTATCGAAGCATTGCAGCGCACAGTTTGTTAACTAGAAACTGAAAACCTTGAATTTTTGCCCAGCTACAACAATAAACTTAGAGCAATTGTCAATCCCTGATGTTATCCAATGTGACCAATGTCTAAAAACTCAGCATCAATTAAGATAATATTCTGTCAATTAGGATTTCGCGGTGTTCTCAACAACTCTAATTATCCAAAAATCAGAGTTTGAGCTTTAGTTGACCGAGGCATAGAATACTACGGTCTATTTTTTACCCCATACCAAACGGCAACTATGAGGAATCAAATATTCATTATTATTTTTAAATTCAGAAACAAGATTGGACAAGTGTTCTTTTACTCCTAGTTGCTCGTCAATTGATAACGAGCCAAGCTGTACATCATACAATCCTGAATTCTCAACTAATTTCCAAATTTCTTGAAAGCTTGAAAATTTCATCTCAAAAGTAAACAGTTCTGTTGCAATTTCATTTGCACCGTACTCTTGAAGGATATTAGGTAATACACTTGACCCTGCAAGTCTGCTAGGAAGTTCGAGATTGAGTTGAAACTGCGCCGGAACCCTTTGGTTAAATGCTTGGGCACAGGAAAAAAAGAGGGTATTCATCTGAATTTCATCCCACACAGCCACGGCATAATGTCCGCCTACTTTGAGAACACGCAACATTTCAAAACAGCCAGCCTTGGGATTGTCCAACAACATCAAGCCAAATCGAGATAGCACGCCGTCAAAAGAATCGTTAGGCCAGCTAAGTCTCTGTGCTTCCATCACGAAGAATTCAATATTATTTAAACCTTCACTAACGGCTTTTGAGCTTGCTACTAACACCATTGCCGTAGACGAATCAACCCCGACTACTGTAACTCCTCTCAAGCATTGTCGAGCAAGGGTCAGTCCGGGTTCGCCCGTTCCACAAGCAATATCAAGTATGCGATTATTTGAACAAACTAGTAGACGCTCCAGCAGGGCTTCACTTACGGGAGACAAATGAGGTATCCACATATCTAACCGACCAGCAATTTGTTCGTAATTGGGAAGCGACGCTTTGTTATGCATAATGTTCAAGAAATTTTAGTCACATCGTATTACTGCCCAGTAGTTTGAGTTAGGCTATTATCTGTGTCAACAGACAAGCAGTCAAACTCCTAATATTAATCGTAAAGACTGTGGCTATCCTGCGTCCTTTTGTCGATCGCGTTGTTGATCTCCCTGCCTTACAAAATCTTGCCCAACTCTATCCTGAGCTAGATGTGGCATCTGTTGAAGCGTGTCTAGCATTTTTGCGAGCTACGGCAGATGTTCAAGCCGCTTTAGAAACTCATTTTGCTCGCTATGGACTGTCAATGGGCAAATTCACCCTGTTGATGCAACTCTTACAGGCAAATGAACAAGGATTAACTCCCTCTGAATGTGCAGAGCGTTCAGGTGTAACCCGCGCCACAATCACAGGACTACTCGATGGGCTAGAGAAAGATGAATTAGTAGAACGAAAGCCCTTTCCTAACGATCGCCGGATGTTAAGCGTTCACCTCACAGAAAAAGGACGCAGCCTCATGGCTAAAATGCTTCCCGATCATTTTTGTCGCACAACTGGTTTGATGGCACATCTAGCTACTGACGAAAAGAAAACTCTAATTGAGCTTCTACAAAAATTGCAAGCAGGTATCCCAGCGATGCTTCTACCATAACCACCAATCTGTGTATTTACAGTTCGGGCTATTTTGTGATATTAATTAGGAGCCTAATTATTTACTGCCTAATTAATATTAGATTGGGATGTTAGGAAAAGCCTATGAAGAAATTGAGTGTTAAAGCAAAGAACTGGTTGTTATCTGTACATGTTGCTTCTAGTGGGATTTGGCTAGGTACGGCATTGTGTATTGTGGCGATCGCCATTATCAAACGAGATACAGGCAATGGAGACGAACTCTACGGCATCAACTCGGTACTGAGATTCATGGACGATTGGGTGATTATTCCCACTGCCATGTTGTCATTGCTCACTGGTGGATTTCTCTGCTGGCTAACTATTTGGGGATTTACAAAACACTATTGGGTGATTGTGAAATGGGTAGCAACCATTACTTTGATAACCATCGGAACAATGTGGCTGGGCCCCTGGCTCAATGAAATGACTGCTATCTCCCAAGTAGAACGGCTGCAAGCCGTAAGTAATCCTCTATACCTATTCCATCGCCAAGGTGTAATTGTTGGTGGTTTGATTCAAATCAGTTGTCTGTTAGCCATCATTGCAATCTCAGTACTCAAACCTTGGGGAAGACGGTTGATTAAACAACCAAAGGAAATGGAAGAACTTATTTGAAATGTCCCAGAAATTGATATGCTAAAGGCCGAGACTAACGATTTTTCAAACCATGCCTGCGCCCACTATTAACCCTACTATCACTGCCTTTCCTTTAACAGCCGTAGTCGGTCAAGAAGCGATTAAATTAGCCCTGCTGTTAGCAGCCATCGATCCAGGGTTGGGGGGAGTGGCGATCGCAGGTCGTCGCGGTACGGCAAAATCTGTAATGGCTCGTGCTATCCACGCCCTAGTACCACCCATCGAAGTAGTTAAAGGTTCCATCAGCAATTGCGACCCCAATCACCCAGAAGAATGGGACGATGGCCTTTTGCTAGAGTATGCAGATAAAAATACTCAAGATGTCCCCACTGAAGTCATCCCTGCACCATTTGTGCAAATTCCTTTGGGTGTCACAGAAGACCGACTTCTCGGTTCTGTGGATGTAGAACAGTCAGTAAAACAAGGCGATACGATTTTTCAGCCTGGTTTACTTGCTAGTGCTAATCGCGGCGTCTTGTATGTAGATGAAATCAATTTATTAGATGACCAAATATCAAATCAGCTACTGACAGTATTATCCGAAGGACGCAACCAAATAGAGCGGGAGGGAATTAGTTTTCAGCATCCTTGCAAACCCTTATTTATTGCCACCTACAACCCAGAAGAGGGAGCATTAAGGGAACATTTACTAGATAGAATTGCCATCGCTCTTTCTGCGGATGGCGTACTCGGCTTAGATCAAAGAGTAGCAGCAGTGGAGCAAGCGATCGCCTACTCACAATCTCCTAAAGAATTTCTTTTACAATACAACGAAGATTTAGACGGTCTGAAAACCCAAATTATCTTGGCGCGGGAATGGCTCAAGGATGTCTGCATTACCCACGAACAAATCGCCTACTTGGTGAATGAAGCCATTCGCGGTGGAGTTCAGGGACATCGCGCCGAGTTGTTTGCTGTGCGAGTTGCCAAAGCCGCCGCCGCTTTGGAAGGACGCACCACAGTAAATGCCGAAGATTTGCGCCGTGCTGTGGAATTGGTTATTGTCCCGCGAGCAACAGTGGTGCAGACACCGCCACCAGAACAAGCACCACCACCCCCACCACCGCCACCCCCACCTCAAAATCAAGAAGAACCAGAGGAACCAGAACAAGAAGAACAAGAAGAAGAACAACAACAAGAAGAACAACAGCAAGAACCCCCCAGTATCCCCGAAGAATTCATCTTCGATCCAGAAGGGGTAATCTTGGATGATAGCGTGCTTTATTTTACCCAAATGGCCAAGCGTCAGGGGAAATCTGGTAGTCGTAGCGTCATCTTTTCCGATGACCGGGGACGTTATATTAAGCCAATGTTACCCAAAGGTAAAGTGCGACGCATTGCTGTAGATGCTACCCTCAGGGCAGCTGCACCGTATCAAAAAGCACGCAGAGAACGATACCCAGACAGAAAAGTAATTGTCGAACAGGGTGACATTCGCTCCAAGCGCCTAGTACGCAAAGCCGGGGCATTAGTAGTGTTTGTGGTAGATGCTTCTGGCTCAATGGCCTTAAATCGGATGCAGTCAGCCAAAGGTGCGGTGATGCAACTGTTAACAGAAGCTTATCAAAACCGCGACCAAATAGCCTTGATTCCCTTCCGGGGAGAACAAGCGGAAGTATTATTACCGCCAACACGTTCCATAGCCTTGGCACGTAACCGCTTAGAAAGATTACCCTGTGGTGGAGGTTCACCCTTAGCGCATGGTTTAACCCAAGCTGTGCGTGTCGGCTTAAATGCCCAGATGAGTGGAGATATTGGGCAAGTAGTACTTGTAGCAATCACCGATGGGCGGGGTAATATTCCCTTAGCGCGTTCTTTAGGCGAACAACTAGAACCAGGAGAAAAGCCAGATATCAAAGGGGAATTGATAGAAATTGCGGCGAGAATTCGTAGTTTGGGGATGCAACTCTTAGTGATTGATACGGAGAGTAAGTTTGTTTCCACTGGCTTTGCTAAAGAATTAGCGCAAACAGCAGCAGGTAAGTATTATCATTTACCGAAAGCTACAGATAAAGCCATTGCTGCCATGACTAAAGGTGCGATCGCCGATTTAAAATCTCGATAATTAGTCATTAGTCAGTTGTTTTTCTACTAATACCAATTTAAATAAGGAATACAAAAAGTATGGATTTACATCATACTTAAAGAGAAACAAATTCTCAGCCTTAAAATTCAAAATCTAAAATCCTCTCATCCAAAATGGTATAACGACTGACCATTGACTATGAACCAGTGGGCATAACTTGTGGTTGTAAATAGCAAATTAAATCTTGAATTCCCTTTTGCAGATACCGGGTGACTGTCATCGGACTAGTGCCGATATTCTTAGCAGCATCCTTGCGAGAAAGTTCCTTTAAAAATACCATTTCAACAGCCATGCGGGGCTTTTCTTCTAACATATTGATAGCCCCTTGGAGTTGTTGCCGTTCTTCGTCTAGTTGTTGTTGGGCAGTAGAACGAGGGCAAGGAAGTGCTTCACCCAAGGTGATTTGGCAATCAACATAGTTAACTGCGGTGGCGTCTAAACTTAAAGGTAAACGATTTTGAGCAGCTAACTTGGTTTCTTGCCACTCTTGCAGAGATACCCGGAGTTCTTTAGCAATTTCAGCATCCTTAGGGGCGCGACCCAAAGACATGGCTAATTCTTTGCGAATTTTTTGTCCTTCATTATATAGTTCTTGCCAACGGCGAGGAATCTTTAATAGAGTACTGCGATCGCGTAGAAAGTGCAGCATCTCACCACGAATATATGGTACAGCAAAAGAACTAAAAGCATATCCTTGACTAGGATCAAAACGCTCAATTGCCCGAATTAAACCAAAATAACCAATTTGTTCTAAATCTTCATAAGGTTCATTACATTGATGGCTGAATTTATGAGCCATCTTTCTTACTAAGCCAGTATGTAACTGTACAAGTTTATTACGAAGTTTAATAGATGGATTCTGGTGGTACAAGTGTAATAATTCAATACCATCAGTTCGTAGAGAGGACTCACTTGCTGCCATATAAATTCCTTTGTTGTAACCCCTATTTCTGACAAAATGGAGCTGCGTATATCTTATTCAAGGCTGTAATTATTTTCGTTAGCCAAGACTGAATAAGCCATCGTCGTTTCACTGAACTTATCAGGGGTCACACTCCACAATTCAGTAGATGTACGCATGATTTTGCTCTTGGATTTCTTGCAGTTAATTTTTATTTCGCAGGTAATAATTGATCTACGGTAAATCCTTAACTTTTCCCAAAAAACTAGCTATTTATGCTGAAAGATGCATCAGTTAGCCAATATTCATCTGTCATACTGAGTACAACGCGGATCGGTACTAAATTAATCCTGAAAAAAAACTGGGCAATCTGATTTTTTGCAATTGCGTATGAATGGATTTCTACAAGGATATGGTGGTTGAGTGTTGACTGTTGACTGGGTATTGTCCCATGCCCCTCCCTCATCTCCCGGTTAGCGAGCGAAAACCGCGAGTACGAACTTTAGGCATTGCACAAGTTTGCTATAAATGCGTAAACATAGTAGTTGGCACAAAGACAACCTAACTTGGTTGTTAGTTGCAAATATTGGTAAAAATGGAAATAAATAGGAAATTTGCCTGAAAAAAGTCACTATGAGCAATACCAGCAATTTTCGTGAAGCTATCCGCGAGGCTAAGTCTCAAGGACTCGTCGGCCCTAATGTTATTGCTAATGCCCTCCCCTATGTTGGTGGAGGACTAGTACTAACTGCATTGGGAACCTATGGAGGCTTGGGAGTTATCCGTACTAATCCCGGAATATTCTTTCCTACCTTCATTGGTGCGGTGATTCTAGAGTTAATTCTGTTCTTCGTCGCCCAAAATGTTGCTGAAAAAGGTAATAAGGGTCTAGCACTACCTCTGTTAGCAACCTACAGCCTTTTATCTGGATATACCCTGAGTGGTTTGGTGTTTGTTGCTTTGAGAACCCAAGGTGTTGGCATTCAAGGCATTGGTTTGGCCGCCCTTGGTTGTGGCATCACATTCATAGTAGCCCGTCAAATCGGTTCAAATCTTTCTGAAGAAGATGGTATGGCTTTGACCAAAACCATCAATCTTGGCATCATAGCCTTGGTGGTTGTGTGCTTGACACAATTTGCCTTCAGCTTATTTGGCGTTTACACACCTTCTTGGTTAGAAATCGCCATCTCTGGTTTGGGCGTATTTCTGTTTGTTGGTGCTTCAGTTGTTGATTTTTATATCTTGCCCCGCACTTACCGCAACGATCAATATTTGCCTGCTGCTTTATCGATGTACCTGACCTACATCAACTTGTTCATCTTTATCTTGCGGTTACTAATTGCCATCAATGGTCGTGATTAATTGCCTGTAGGTATTAGTATAAAGGTCAAGTTTTTAAAGTCAAACCGTGGTTAGTCAAAATTCAACCACGGTTTTTTCACAAGATCGTCGGGGAATATATTTTACATCGTTGTCAATTCAGCCGTGTCAAGAGAATTTGCTCAACTACAGCTAAAATCAATAAAGATAAGTAAAATAAAGAGCAATTTCCAAATCCAAAGCGCTCTATTTGTAGATTCAGCAAGCACTATGGAAGTTTTAGAACTCAAACGCGAAATCGAAACGCTGTCTAGCCGCCTGGGTAAAACCCAGGACTATCTTTGACGTACCTGCACTGACAGCAAAAATTCAAGACCTGGAACAAATATCTGCTCAGCCAGAATTTTGGAACGACCAAACCCAAGCCCAACAAACGCTGCAAGAACTTAATGACTTAAAAGCCCACTTGGAGCAATACGAAAAGTGGCACAGCAGTCTAGAAGATACTAAGGCAGTTGTTGAGTTGTTGGAGTTGGAAACCGACGAAGCACTATTGCAAGAAGCGGAATCAACCATCACTAAACTGAATCGCGACCTCGACCAGTGGGAATTACAACAGTTACTTTCCGGCCCCTATGATGCCGAAGGTGCTGTACTGACGATTAATGCTGGTGCTGGTGGCACAGATGCCCAAGACTGGGCGTTTATGCTGATGCGAATGTACACCCGGTGGGCTGAAGCTCACGGCTACAAGGTGACTTTAGCTGAAGAGTCGGAAGGTGATGAAGCGGGAATCAAATCTGCGACTCTAGAAATTACTGGTCGCTATGCCTACGGTTATTTGCGGTCGGAAACAGGCACACACCGCTTGGTAAGAATTTCGCCCTTTAATGCCAATGGTAAGCGGCAAACTAGTTTTGCAGGGGTGGAAGTCATGCCCCAAATCGATAATTCTGTGCAGTTGGATATTCCAGAGAAAGATTTGGAAATCACTACAACTCGCTCTGGTGGTAAAGGCGGTCAAAACGTCAACAAAGTAGAAACAGCAGTCAGGGTTGTTCACCTTCCCACCGGAATTGCTGTGCGTTGTACAGAAGAGCGATCGCAGCTGCAAAATAAAGAAAAAGCCCTAGCTCGACTCAAAGCAAAATTACTAGTCATTGCCCAAGAACAACGCGCCCAAGAAATTGCCCAAATTCGTGGCGATATGGTGGAAGCCTCCTGGGGTAACCAAATCCGTAACTATGTGTTTCATCCTTACCAAATGGTGAAAGATTTACGTACAAGTACGGAAACAACAGGGATTACAGATGTGATGAATGGCGAACTTGATGCATTCATCCAAGCTTATCTGCGGCAAGAAAATAAACTAGTGGAAAATACACCTGCTTAATTGGCAATTGGCTCTAGGTACTAAGTAATTATTTTTACTATATATTTAGTACCTATTGTTTTTGTGAGATTGGGGACTTCCAAGTAAAAAAATATTCCACAGAAGATTGTTGACCCTTCTCCTATGGTCGCCGCTACGCGTAGCTTGCTTCCACGTAGTGGTACGACTTCGCTCAGGGTCAAGGCTGAGCGGAGTCGAAGCCTTGACGGTTGACGGTTGACAGTCAGCAGTCAAAAACGGTAACCCGAATAATTTATTTTTTGGAATTCCCTTGGAGCAATGGCAATCCCATAGCAGACCCAATACACTTCGGATAAGCAGTATAAACTTCCCTTGTGGTCTGGGAAAAGGTTAAAGGGTAAGGGGATTTGGATGTATTTGAAACCTTTCCCCTTTTCCCTTTAACCGAAGCGTATTGACAGCAGACCCAACTGTTACAGTTATAGAAGAGTCACCCATTGAACTAACTTATGAGTAATTCTCCTTCATCAGAACCTCAACCAAGCTACGTAAAACTCGCCATGCGAAATATGGTGCGTAAGGGAGGAACTTCCCTAAAACATTTTGCGTTAACAACTATAGGACTTTTAGCCGTCCTAATTGGTCTTGCCTATCTAACTCACTAACCAAAACTGTGAATTCAGACTAGGAGACTGCGTGGCTTTGGGAGTTGAATTGTATGTGGAAGATAATTTTTACGATTTGTCCCTGACAAACTCGGTAAATATTGACGAAAGTTATACCCGAATTACTGCTGAAACTTGGGAAAACTGGTTTAATAGGTGGTTAGAAGTACTTCAGCCCGATATTCCAGCAGCGCTAGGTTATGAAATTGGGCTGCGTTTGACAGATGATTCAGAAATTCAAGAACTTAATGCTCAATATCGCCAACAAAATAAGCCTACAGACGTTTTAGCTTTTGCAGCTTTGGAGGTAGACTTTCCACACAGCGAAGAAATGCTTGACTCTGTACCGCTATATTTGGGCGATATTATTGTGTCTGTGGATACAGCACAACGCCAAGCCCAACAGCAGGGACACTGTTTAACAACCGAGATGGCTTGGTTAACTGCTCACGGCTTATTACATTTGTTGGGATGGGATCATCCTGACGAAGAAAGTTTGGAGCGAATGTTAGAACAGCAAGTAAAATTGCTGAAGTCAATCGGTATTGCTATTGACAAAGAATAGCACAATTAGTCACAGCTTAGTGTTAATTTTGGGTAATACTTTTATAATACCTCTATGGAAAATTGCTTAAACATTGCCTCAAAGTTAATTACGCTATAAATATCGACTAAAATTCCCACTGTAGTAACTGTGTTTGTATATATTTAAGTCTATGTCCCAAAAAATTTCTCCACCACCAACACCTACCTCGTTACAAAAAATTGTGACTAACGAACGGGAATTTTCGTGGAAGGTTGCTTCTAATTTATTTATTAGTTTTAAGTATGCCTGGGCTGGAATTACCTATAGTTTTCAAACTCAACGTAATTTTCGCATTCACACCAGTGTTTGTGCAATGGCTATCGCTTTAAGCGTTTACTTACATTTGCCACCAGTAGAAATAGCAGTAATTGGTATCACTAGTGGTTTAGTTTTGGCATTGGAGTTACTGAATACAGCGATCGAGTCCATTGTAGACTTAACAGTTAAGCAGACTTACCACGATTTGGCAAAAATCGCCAAAGATTGTGCTGCCGGTGCAGTCCTAGTTTCAGCTTTAGTGGCGGTGCTAGTAGCTGCTACACTGTTGCTTCCTCCTTTGGTAGCCCTTATTACATCGTCTTTGTGATTTAGTTGCCGCAGGATAGCAAAAACCGCAGTTATCGCCAACTGATTTCTGAGGATTCAAAATTCCCAATTCAATAATGGGATGAAAGACTTTTTACCCAGTCTGCAATCCCTTGTTATACATACAGCAAAGCTTTGCTGATTAACATGCCTCACCTCACTTCGCAGAAGTTGGTAAGCTAAAACACCTCTAAGTAGCATAATTACCTGTGAAGTTCGTTGAAAGCAAACTGTTAACAGTCAACTGTCAACCGTCAACTGCCATTTCTTAAATGTGGGAAAGCTTATCCCTAGTCTAACTTTACAAGTTATGACAGTTTTGTATCTGTCACTTCCATCTCTAATTTTTTCTCTAATTATGTTATTAGTCATCGATAATTACGATAGTTTTACATATAATTTGGTGCAATATCTGGGGGAATTGGCAGCAGAGTTCCCAGTGGCAGCTGATATTAAAGTTTTTCGTAACGACAAAATATCTATAGATGAGATTCGGGCATTAAAGCCAAAAGCCGTAGTTATTTCTCCGGGGCCTGGTCGTCCAGAAGATGCTGGTATTTCTTTAGAGTTGATCGAACAACTAGGACAAGAGTTGCCAATTTTAGGTGTTTGTTTAGGCCATCAAAGTATCGGTCAAGTGTTCGGTGGTAAAATAGTTTCTGCTCCAGAATTGATGCATGGCAAAACCTCTCTGGTGACTCACACTGGGGTGGGGGTTTTCCAAGGATTAGAAAATCCACTCACCGCCACCAGGTATCATAGTTTAGTCATCGATCGCGAGACTTGTCCTGATGTGCTAGAAATCACCGCTTGGGTTGACGATGGCACAATTATGGGAGTGCGACACCGGAACTATCCTCAGATTCAGGGCGTCCAGTTTCATCCAGAAAGTGTCCTGACATCATCAGGAAAACAATTATTGCGAAACTTTCTCCAACAGTTACAGTCGAGAGCTTAATTAATGAAACGACGACAGTTGATGGGTTATGCTGGGGCGGGATTGGTCACAGCTTCAGTTACTACCTTTGGTTCCCACCTGCGGGCTAACGCACAATCTAGCGGTTTATCAGTTAAGTGGTTGGGTCATACTTGCTTTCTTTTTGAAGGTAGCAGTGCAAAAATTCTCGTCAATCCATTTCGCGCCGTCGGTTGTACTGCTGGGTATCGCGTGCCAAAAGTAGCAGCTGATTTAGTACTGATTAGTAGCCAATTGCTGGATGAAGGTGCTGTAGACACACTACCAGCCAATGCAAAACTAATTTATGAACCAGGAGTTTACGAATTCAAAGGTATTAGGTTCCAAGGAGTTGCCATAGACCACGATCGCAAAGGTGGTAAGCAGTTTGGCTCCAACACAGCTTGGAGTTGGAAACAAGGCGGAATAAATATCCTGCACTTAGGGGGAGCAGCAGCACCCATTTCCATTGAGCAAAAAATTCTCATGGGTCGTCCCGACGTGCTATTTATTCCAGTAGGCGGCAGTGCAAAAGCCTACAATGCTCAAGAAGCAAAGCAGGCCGTTGAAATATTAAATCCCAAGTTAGTGATTCCTACCCATTACCGGACACAAGCCGCCGATGCTGCTGCGTGTGACATTTCGCCACTCGATGATTTCCTAACCTTAATGCAAGGAGTAACAGTCCGACGCAGCAGTTCAGATACTATTTCCATTAATCCTAAAGATTTACCGGAAAGCAGCGTAATTCAGGTTTTGAGTTACAAATTTTAATGAGCAGGGATTGGGGATTGGGGAGATGAGGGGGATGAGGGACAATAATAACTCCTAACTCCTCACTCTCCACTCCTAAATTCTGAATTCTGAATTCTGAATTCTGAATTCTAATTTTAGAACGTATACCACTCTGGGGTCAGTCTATCTGCTTCACCGATGGGAGTTTCGACGGCGGTTGTACCATCGATAGTCCAAATGTTGTCTGCACCTGCTGTTTGGTCGCGCCAGTAGATGTCAGTTTTGCCATCACCGTTGAAATCGCCAAGGGATGGTGTCAGACCTGCACTATTGCTTGGGAGGAAGGCTTGAGTTGCAATGTTTGTACCATCCATTAACCAAGCTGTGTTTTCACCTGTGGTTGTATTGCGCCAGAAGATATCGGTCTTACCATCACCGTTGAAATCACCGATTTGAGAATTCCAAGATGAATCGTATGTTCCCAAAGCACCTTCTGTAACTACGATGCCTCTCATCACCCAAACTTTACTTTCACCTGTTTGAGTGTTTCTCCACAGCAAGTCGGTGGTTAAGTCGCCGTTGAAATCGCCAAGTTGATAAGTCCAAGCTGCGTCTTGTGATTGCAGGCTAAACTCAGTCTTTTGGGCACCATCCATAAACCAAACGCTGTTTTCGCCAGTTGTCTGATTGCGCCAGAAGATGTCACTCTTACCGTTGGCATCGAAATCAACAATGCTAGCAGTTAAGGCTGGGTCAGTGGTGTCTAAAACAGTTGCATTCACAACTGTTGTGCCATCCATTTCCCAAATAGCGTTCTCGCCGGTTTGGTTATTGTGCCAGAAGATATCTGTTTTGCGATCGCCATTGAAATCGCCAATATTTGGAGTCCACGCTGGATCGACGGTGGTTAAAGAAGCTGCGCTAGCAACTCTAGTTCCATCCATTAAAACAATGGTGTTCTCACCGGTTGCTTTGTTGCGTAATAAAAAGTCGGTTTTGCTATCACCATTGAAATCAGCAATTTTGTAATCATAGGCCGATAGATCGAATTGACCTAAGGAACCCTGTTCAACAATTCTTGCTCCATCCATGAGGCGAACAATAATTTCACCTGTTTGGGTATTAACCCAAACTTTGTCTGTTTTGCCATCAGCGTTGAAATCAGGAACGATCGCTGCACTGGTTAAGTAAGGATTAGGATTGGGATTTGCTGACACCACCGCAGATTCTTGTGGTTGGGAAGAACTGCTACTGCCAAAAAATGAACCAGAATTTAGAGGATTTGAATTATCAAGACTAGATGCTAATAATGCTTGCGATTTTTGGAAAGATTCTGATGCCAATTGAGATGTATTCAAAGACAAGTCTGAGGAACTTTTTCCAAACATGATGTTTTTTTATCATTAGTTGTTATCTTTTTTTAACTTTTTTAATTAATGCCTTTCTGTAATTAAAGAACATTTACCGGGCTTTCCATATTTTTTTACAACTATTTTTTTTTGCTTAATGTCAGTCTTTAAAAACAATTTTGTCTTATATTTAAATCATCTGTTTAAAAAATTCAAGTGCTATATAAGCAATTAATAAATACATTTTGTATATGATGATTTATAGATAAATAATGTTATGTTTTGGTCATAATGGTTGTTAACAGCGAACAGTTAACAGTCATTTGTTTTGAAAAGTTGAGATTATATTGACTGTTAACAGCGAACAGTTAACCATCAATAATCAACAGTCAACGAACTTAACAAGCAACCATACAATTGAAAACCCCAATAGCTTATATAACTTGAGTGGAAACAAATATTGGCTAAAATAACTAAGATTGGCAACTAGTGGTTCGCCAAGTTCACTTGGCGGGGAAAAGGGAAAAGGGGAAAGGGGAAAGGTTTTAAATCCCTTACCTTTCCCCTTTCCCCAGCCCTCACCCAGGAAAGATGACTTGCCAGACCACTAGTGAGAAGCATTATCATGTGCATTCTCTAGTTATCAAAAGTGTAAAAAAAATACAATAATTTTAGAAATACATCAACTATGCAAACAGAATATCGGCAACGTCGCGAACAGTTAATGGCAAAAATTGGCAATGGTACAGGGATTTTTCGCAGTGCGCCAATGGCAGTGATGCACAACGATGTTGAGTATGTTTATCGTCAAGATAGTGATTTTTTCTACTTAACTGGATTTAACGAACCCCAGGCCGTTGCAGTGTTAGCACCCCATCATGGGGAACATCGGTTTGTGCTGTTTGTTCAACCAAAGGATCGGGAAAAAGAAGTATGGAGTGGTTATCGCTGTGGGATAGATGCAGCAAAGGAAATTTATGGTGCTGATGAAGCGTACCCGATTCACGAATTAGATGAAAAATTACCGCAGTATTTGGAAAAAGCCGATCGCATTTATTATCACTTGGGACGCGATCGCGCCTTTAATGAGACAATCTTAGGGCATTACCAACGGTTACTACAAACTTATCCCAAACGCGGTACTGGGCCTGTGGCCATTGAAGATACGGGGACTATTATCCACAGCATGAGGCTAATCAAAAGTGAAGCTGAGTTGGAATTGATGCGCCAAGCAGCAGCGATCGCTATTGAAGCACACAATCACGCCCAAGAAATTGCAGCACCGGGACGTTATGAATATGAAATTCAGGCGGAAATGGAACGCATCTTTCGAGTGCGGGGTGGAATGGGCCCGGCTTATCCTTCCATTGTGGCCTCCGGTGTGAATGCTTGCGTATTGCACTACATTGAGAATAATCGGCAAATGCAAGATGGAGAATTGCTGTTAATTGATGCCGGTTGTGCCTATGATTATTACAACTCCGATATTACGCGCACATTTCCTGTGGGAGGGAAATTTACACCAGAACAAAAGACATTATATGAGATTGTTTTAGAAGCACAAAAACAAGCGATCGCTCAAGTGCAACCAGGTAATTCCTTCAAATCAGTTCATGATACAGCAGTGCGCGTTTTGACCGAAGGTTTAGTTGAACTTGGGATTCTCCAAGGAGAAATTGACAAGTTAATTGAAGAAGAGAAATACAAACCATATTATATGCATCGCACCAGCCATTGGTTAGGTTTGGATGTGCATGATGTGGGAGTTTACCAGCATGGTGAAGATAAACCGCAGATTTTACAACCAGGTCAAATTTTAACAGTGGAACCAGGACTTTATATTGTTCCAGATACTAAATTAGCAGAAGATCAACCAGAAACTCACCCGCGTTGGGTTGGTATTGGTATTCGCATTGAAGATGATGTGTTAGTCACACCTAATGGACATGAGGTGTTAACTGCGGGAGTTCCCAAAGAAGTGAATGAAGTAGAAAGATAAAATCAAAGGGAGTCAGAATTCAGAATTGGTGAATACTCTACCCATAAAAGGATAGAGTTTTAACTGTTGAAAAAAATTTAATACTGGTTTCCTCTACAAGGAACGAGGTTTTAAAGCAATATTCATTATCCAGTCGCACTCCAATTCATACTGAATTCTGACTCCTGAGTTCTGAATTCTGTTCAATAAAATCCCAACCAGTAATAGAAGCAACAATTGATGCGTTTTATTTCTCCAAATTCTACAAAATAAATTGTCTTAATTCATTTAACCGTCAACCATCAACATTCAACGCCCAATAGCTTAACAATCTCTCAAATCAACTACATCCCTCCACATATTCAACCTCTGGTAGTTTACCTGAGCGAAACTGAGTTACACGCTTACCATCAGTCTCAAATACTACACGATAATTTTCATCGGCTTGTTCTTTTGGTACAAATATTAGGTAATGACCGCCTTGGACATATTTATGAGGAGTAACTTGAATTTGTCCTGGATACAAAGATTTAATCCGCGCTTCAGTATCACCAATTTTTGCACCTTTGAAGGTAGTAATTTTACTATCTCTCCAGACATCTACCCTGGAAATACGTCCTTCTGTCACCATAAATCCAACATTTTTCGGTTTCGATTCCGGCTTAAGGTAGTAGCAATATTTATTTGGAGTTTCACCAACTAAGGGAGTACCAGCAGCTTTGCTAGCTTGAGAAACTGTCATTCCAACTCTTACCTGTCCAATACCATTGGCGAACAATTTAGATTGCTCAGTTAGTTTTGTCTGTGCGATGACTGTTCCCACAGTTACCGATGAAAGAGCAAAAGTTAGGGTGGTAAGAGTCAATAATTTAGCTTTAGTATTCATTTGCTGCAAATAAAAATGGGTAGATATTTATATACAATAGCCATGTTGCCAGTTTCGGATTTTTGTTGGGATGATTGTTCAAACCAGGTAATCAAGTAATTTTTCATCCAAATGGATGAGGCGAAAACAGTTGTTAATTGATATGAGTTATGAAATTTATCAATAGAGCGATCGCACTTTTCCTACCTTTCTCTATCTTTTAGTAAATCTTTCGTTAAAATCTTATATTTTTACAGAGTTATTCAGATATAAATCTATCTTTTTAGAGGTAATTATAACTCTGTAAATATGGTAATATAATGGTAATTTTATTATTGGAAATAATACTAAATTCAAGATATCGTATACCAATAATTTTGATGAATCAGCAAATTACTAAAAAGCTCAAACAAGCCTCGGATAATTTACTCATGACGAGTGAATCAGAATATCCTTTTGAAGTTTTTTTGTGGTCTAATCAAGCTCAAACACCTTTGACAAATCAAAAAATTCTACAATTAACAGAGCATCCTCAACAAACATCAGTTGAAGAAGTAGAACTAGATGATTTTTTTCGCAATTGTGCCCAAGAAAAAGAATGGCAGGATGAAATTCAAAAACAAAATGTATCAAAATTTCAATCACTTGTCAAAACATTAAAAGATAACCTCACTGATATCAAAGTTTATCGCATAGGTACGATAAATATTGATGTCTATATTGTTGGTAAAACTGCATCTGGGGACTTGGTAGGAATTTCGACAAAAGTTGTAGAAACCTAAGCCAAAAATTATTAGCTAGTAGTGGCGTGACAAGACTAAAATGTTGCAATAAATTTTATTGTGGGATGGGTGTCCTCACCCGTCTGGGCGGGCAGGATGCCCACCCCACAAGAGTTTACTAATGCACTATTTTAGCCCGGTCACGCCACTACAGATACTTAGATTTTTTCTCAAAACCAAATCGAATTCCTAATATTCTTACAAATTGTCAACTCTAGCTTCAATGGTATTTTGAACAGATGTAGAGACATTAGAAAGCAAATTGTAACCAGTGTTTGTTTCAATAGAATCAACACTGACTCTGTAGTTTCTCCAATCCACATTTCTGATACCTTGTGTGTTAGGCATATTGACAGCAATTACTCTTGTGTTAGTAGTAACGTTACTAGCGTCAGAATTTGGTGAATTTAATACTACAATCACCTTCCAAGTTCTGGCTGGAACTGTAACGTTACCATTAGCAATGGTGCTTCTTGTTCCATTCGACCCAGTTCCACCAGTTCCATAGGAACCCGAAATAATATAAAGTTCTTTCCCTTGGTTTACTAAGTCTCTAGAATAATTTTCTAGCGCAGCCCAAGGCCCTTGATTATTATCGGGTGATTGAGGAATTATATTCGTCATTAAGAAAGTAGCAGAGTTATTGGTAACTGTATTTGTCCTATCTGCTGAAGCAGTCATGTGTCCTCTATCAAAACCGCTACCAGTGTAATCAGAAGAACTGACTCGATAACAGCTTGCAGGTAATGTAGTATCAGGACGAAAATCATCTTGGCGAGGTGCGCTTCCTAGCCATGATGCGTTCAATTGCCAACTCACCCAATTTGGTGTACCTCTATAGCAATTATAAGAAACTGCGTACTGAGATTTGCTTAATAAAAGATTGCTGTAACTAGTCCCAGCATTACTGGGATTACCCATTCTTAAATGAACGCTTGAAGTTTGGGCAATTAGTGGCTTTTGTAGATAATTCAGCAGAGTAAAAAATATCGCTGCTGGTAAGGCAATGGGTAGAATAGCCCTGAAAAATTGAGACTTCTTCATTTGTTACTATTTATTTCAACAAACTACAATTGTTTCTGTTAAAGTTACAGAAATTCGGTAAAACTTACCGATCGCAATATAACTATCGTTGTCTAATAAAAGGTTAAAAAGCTGTAAATATCACATTAAAATCTAGTATTTTGGTGAGGATTTCAAATAAAATAAAGTAGTATAGCAATCCTAAATAATTTGTGAAATATGACATGTTAGGTTGTTGACTGTTAATCGTTGACAGTGAACAGTCAACAGCCAACACCAATATTTTTTCCAACTGAAATAGGATAGCTACTTACTTAGAAAGAAGCAGGGATATTAAAAAATATTCCTTGGTCGAATTGATTTTTGAGAAAGTCTTCTAGTTCAATTTCATCGTCATTGGGAATTTGAAACCAAGTCTCAATGTCGTACTTCAAGAAGTATACGAAAAATTGCCAAATCAAAAGTTTCTGCCCAACGCTTGCAATTGCGATGTTCATTGTATTTTCCTCAGATTATTTCAAGTGTGTGATTAAGAATTGGTTAAACAAATTAATACCAATTTGAAAAAATAATGCAACACATAGACAAGACCCCTCCCCCCTCCCCTTGGCAAGGGGAGGGTG